>JBBRRL010000178.1:0-5542 GCA_038200775.1 Nitrospirales bacterium | reverse complement strand
CCGGCCAGCATGGTGTCGCGGTTGCGACCGTGGCCGCAATGTTCGGGCTCGAGTGCGAAGTCTATATGGGCGTGGAGGACATGGAGCGGCAGGCGTTGAATGTCTTCCGGATGCGCCTCTTGGGGGCGAAGGTCAGGGCCGTCGACGCCGGCAGCAGGACACTGAAGGACGCGATCAGCGAAGCGATGCGTGATTGGACCACGAATGTCCGCACCAGCCATTACATTCTAGGGTCGGTGCTGGGACCGCATCCGTATCCGATGATGGTTCGTGATTTTCAATCCGTAATCGGCCGTGAGGCACGAAAGCAAATCCTTCAGACGCACGGCAAGCTTCCCCAGTACCTGATCGCATGCGTCGGCGGAGGCAGCAACGCCATTGGCTTGTTCACGGCTTTTCTCAAAGATGCTCCGGTAAAGATGATCGGTGTGGAAGCGGGTGGGCTCGGTATCGAGAGCGGCAAGCATGCTGCCCGTTTTGCCACCGGCTCCGTCGGTGTGCTTCAGGGAACCATGACGTACCTCCTGCAGAATGACGACGGCCAGATTGAATTGACGCACTCCGTGTCGGCAGGGCTGGATTACGCCGCCGTGGGACCCGAGCACGCCTATTACAAAGAAAAGCAACGCATTGCCTATACCTCCGCT
Organism: Nitrospirales bacterium; assembly: GCA_038200775.1. GTDB lineage: Bacteria > Nitrospirota > Nitrospiria > Nitrospirales > NS-4 > NS-11. Next base: position 4,895 of record JBBRRL010000178.1, on the reverse strand, counting down.
ACGGATGACGAGGCGCTGGCCGCGTTCGACGTGCTTGCGCGCACTGAAGGCATCATGCCGGCGCTCGAGTCTGCGCACGCCATCGCCGAGGCGCTGAAGGTCGCCCCTCGGCTAAAGAGCAGCCAGGCCATTCTGGTGAATCTTTCGGGTCGTGGCGACAAGGACGTGCAGCAGATAGCGCGCCTCAAAGGTGTCGCGCTATGACTGCACAAGCTATACACGATCAGACACCCTCGCGCAGAGGGTCCCTGCACGAAACCTTCCGGCAACTGGCGGTCAAACACGAGAAGGCTTTGATCGCGTACATCATGGCCGGGGATCCCTCGCTCGAAGATACGGAGAGCTATGTCCTTCAGCTTGCCGACGCCGGCGCGGACATTATTGAATTGGGTGTGCCGTTTTCCGACCCCATCGCCGATGGCCCCATTATTCAGGCGGCGGCCGGCAGAGCGCTCCGGTCTGGGACCACGTTGAAGAAAATCTTGGAAACAGTGGCCGTGTTGCGAGCGCGCACGCAGATCCCCCTTGTGCTCATGGCCTATTACAATACTCTTTTGCGATATGGTGAGCTCGCGTTCTGCACGGATGCTGGGCATGTCGGGGTGGACGGTGTTATCGTCCCGGATCTGCCTCCGGATGAGGCGGCAAAGTTGCGGGCGCTGGCTCACGACTCAGGGCTGGATGTGATTTTTCTACTGGCCCCTACCAGTCCCGCGAAACGCCAGGCCTCGATCGCCCGGCTGTCGCGGGGCTTTATCTATTATGTCTCGCTTACGGGAACTACGGGCGCAACCCTCACGGACAAGGTCGATGTCGAGAAGAGGGTTCGTGAGATCCGGCGGTACGCAAAGACCCCGATCGCCGTGGGCTTCGGCATCAGCACACCTGAGGACACCAGGGCGGTCGCGGGTTTTGCCGACGGCGTCATCGTCGGCAGCGCCCTCGTGAAGATCATCGCCTCGGCGGGAGATCGAGGCGCGGTCGGCGAAAGCCTTCGAACGTTTACACGCTCGCTCAAGGCCGCCACCCGCCCGGTCTGATTCCTTCCTTTCTCGCCCTCCAGCTCCAGACCCCTTTCTCAGGTTGTGAAGAAACGGGGGATGACAATTAGGCGATCTGGCCGTCGACCATACGGATGGTGCGGTGTGCTTGACTCGAGAGCGCCTCGTTATGCGTCACGATGACGAATGTGATGCCTTTCGCCGCATTGAGATCCCGCATCAGGTGAAACACTTCTTCGCCGGTGTGAGAATCGAGATTGCCCGTCGGTTCGTCGGCCAGGACAAGGTCGGGGCCAAGAACGAGAGCCCTTGCCACGGCCACGCGCTGTCGTTCGCCACCGGACAGTTCCCCCGTGCGGTGTTCCATGCGGTGCTCCAGGCCTACGTCTTTGAGGATCGCCTCCGCCGCTGCCCGCGCGTCTTCACGCCTGTCACGGCGGATCAGAGACGGCATCATGGTATTTTCCAGGGCCGTAAATTCAGGCAGGAGATGATGGAACTGAAACACAAACCCGATCTTGCGATTGCGGAACTCCGCCAAGGCCTGGTCGGATCGGCCAAATACATCCCCTCCGTCGAAGAGCACGGTCCCACGCGTCGGACGATCCAATGTTCCCAAGATATGCAGGAGGGTAGTCTTGCCCACGCCCGAAGCCCCGACAATGGCGACGATTTCGGCACGTTTTATCTCCAGGGTAACGCCGTTCAGCACATGAATCTCGGTCTGCCCCAGCCGGAAAGACTTGTAGAGATCAATCGCAGAAATCATGAGAACCGGCAGTGCCTAAAGAAGTGAGCGCTCACTCGTACCGTAGAGCTTCGGCCGGTTCTAGCCGGGCGGCCTCCAAACATGGATAGATGGTGGCGAGAAAGGTGATGGCTACCGCGGACGCCCCAACCACCACGACATCGAAGAGTTTAATGTTGACCGGGATACGGGTTAATAGATACACGTCACCCGGGAGAGTGAACCAGGTCTGAATCGCCCAGCAGATCGCGTAGCCCAAGGGAATGCCGATGACTGTTCCCACAAGCCCGATCACCAGCCCGTTCAACATGAAGACCCGCATGACGGCTTGTCCTGTCGCTCCCATCGCCTTAAGAATCGCAATCTCGCGGTGCTTCTCCACGACGATCATGGCAAGCGTGCTGACGATGTTAAACGCGGCGACGATGATGACCAGCACCAGCAGCACAAACATCATAAATTTTTCGAGCTTGAGGGCCGAGAAGAGATTCTTGTTCAGCTTCATCCAGTCGCGGGCCCAATATGGATACCCGAGGGTCCGCTCGATCCGGCGGGCGATCTCATCGGCCGCGAAAATATCGGTCACCTTCACTTCAATCCCCGTCACGGCGCGACCCATATTAAAGAATTCCTGGGCCTGGGTGATCGAGACGTAGGCGAGCGAGGAATCATACTCGAACATGCCGGATTCGAAGAGGCCCACCACCCGATACCCGCGCACCTTGGGGATCATTCCTAGTGCGCTGATAGGGCCGACCGGGGAAACGACATTGATCCGATCCCCGAGAAAGGCTCCGAGGCGAAGCGATAGTTCCCGCCCGATTATAATCCCAGGCAACGGATGGACCGGCTCGGCCTGTGCAGGCTCTTTTTGTCCCGGCTCCGGGTTCGGCGGCGCAAGACGGTTCAGGTCTTCGAGCGTGCCGGCCTTGAGGTTTCGCGCGATCTCCGTGACACTCGTCTCCCGCACGACGTCGATGCCCCGGAGGACCACGCCGTGCGAGCCGGTTTGGGTCGTCAGCAATACCTGCTTAAACACGAACGGAGTGGCCGCGGCGACTCCGGGCACGAGCGCGACCTTATCCGAGACGGCCTCATAGTCGGTGATGTTTTCGCCCGTCTTGGTCGTGACGATGATATGCGAGTTTGTGCCGAGGATCTTGGCCTGAAGGTCTTCCTTGAAGCCGGTCATGATCCCTAAGGTAGCGATGAGGGCCGCCACCCCGATCGTGACTCCGGTGATCGAAATCAGTGTGTTGAAAGAAATTGACCGGTTCCGGCGTTTGGCCCGAAGATACCGAAGGCCGATGAATACTTCGTACGGCAGCTGCATTATTTTTCTGGTCGAAGCTGCGGGAAGAGGATCACATCACGGATCGAAGGCTGATTCGTGAGCAGCATGACGAGTCGGTCAATGCCGATGCCCTCTCCGGCCGTCGGTGGCATGCCGTGTTCGAGGGCGCGGAGAAAGTCCTCGTCCAGATGCGGCGCTTCCGGATCGTCCATCGATCGTGCGGCGATCTGGGCCTCGAAGCGCCTGCGTTGATCCAGGGGGTCATTCAGCTCCGAGAAGGCATTTGCCACTTCACGGCCTCCGATGTACAACTCAAATCGATCGGTCAGCTCCGGGTCGGACGCCTTGCGCTTTGCGAGCGGGGACAGCTCTACCGGAAAATCTGTTATGAAGGTTGGCTGGATGAGGGTCGGCTCCACCAACGTTTCGAAGAGCAGCGAGAGCAGTGTCCAGTACGAGGCATGATCCTCGAGTTCTCGAACATGCTGTTTGGTCTGAGCGTTGAGATATGCCGGATCGAGAATTTGCTCCGATGTCGCCCCCAGGAAGTCCCTCACGGCATCACGATAAGGCAGGCGTTTCCATGGGCGGGCAAAGGTGATGTTCTGCACCCGATCCTCGCTGAGGTTCGGACGATAGGCAATGGTTTCGACACCTTTGCCGTGGACCTCTTGCACCACGGTCGTGATCAGCTCTTCGGTAAACTCGAGCAGATCGTGGTCGTCGGCGTAAGCCATGTAAAACTCAAGCATGGTGAACTCGGGATTATGGATCGTGGAGATTCCCTCATTCCGAAAATTTCGATTGATCTCGAAGACCCGTGTCAGCCCACCGACGATCAATCGCTTCAAGTACAGCTCGGGCGCCACGCGAAGGTACAAGTCGACGCTGAGGCTATTGTGGTGAGTGATAAACGGGCGCGCCGTTGCACCGCCGGGGATGGGATGCATCATCGGGGTCTCAACCTCCAGGAAACCCTTGGCGGTCAGGAATTCCCGAATGGCCTGAATGATACGGCTGCGCAGGATAAAGATGTTCTTGACCTCGGGGTTCGCGATGAGGTCGACGTAGCGTTGCCGATACCGCATTTCGATATCGGTCAATCCGTGCCACTTCTCGGGAAGCGGGCGAAGCGCTTTGCACAAAAACGTCAGCTGTTGCACCTCAACGGTCAACTCGTTGGTCTTGGTTCGAAACAGCGGGCCGCTGACCCCTACCCAGTCGCCGATGTCCAGCAAGTCTGCGACCGCGAATCCCTGCTCGCCCAATACGTCCTTCTTGAGGTATACCTGAAGCGCGGCCGTGCCGTCTTGGATGGAAGCGAACGCCGCTTTACCGAATCGGCGGAGCGCGGTCACCCGGCCTGCCAGCGTGACGGCCACCGGCGACGCGGCGAGCGCCTCCTTTGCGGTTTCTCCATATTGGGCAAGAATCTCAGGGGCGTGGTCCGTCACATTGAACTTCGCGCCGAAGGGGTCGATGCCCAGAGCGCGCAGCCGATCCAATTTTTTGAGCCGTTGCTCGATCTGGTCGTTAAGTTCATCCATAAAGAAATGGCGGCATCATTTTGGAAATGGGCCTTTACGCCCGTGCCTCCTGTAGATTACCTATTTACTAGTGAGTATGTCAGGAAATATACAAGGGACAATGACAATTCTACTAGGGCGTTCTTATCATTGTCCAGATGCGAACTGAGCTCTTGGATGCATGCGCCCGCAATTGTCAGGACCCATCCATCTTTTGCGGTCCCGCCTTCGGCTGTCGCAAGCTTTGTACCAGGTAGGCTTCAATGAACGGGTCCAAGTCGCCGTCCATCACGGCGCTAATGTTACCGACTTCGGTGTTGGTCCGG
>JBBRRL010000177.1:0-5570 GCA_038200775.1 Nitrospirales bacterium | reverse complement strand
GGATAGAACCAAGCCATAGCCATAAGCCGCGCAGAGGAAAAAGATGGCGAAGGACCCATCTACAACACCGAGGGCAAAGCCGACGCCCACCCCCATAAAGCCGGCAGCTTCTACCACGGGCGCAAGCAGCTCAACAAAAAGAAAATAGGGATAGACCAGGAGACCTAAGACACCGTAGCGCGGGTTCAGAAAAAGTTTACGATGGCGCCAGATCACGTCCGCCAGACCACGGTGCCAACGGTCTCTCTGGCGCCCTAAATTGCCAAGGGACTCTGGCACCTCGGTCCACGCCACCGGATCGGGAATGAATTCGATCCGCTGGACGTTTCTTTGTTCGTATCCCTTCCGCCTGATCTTCACAACCAGTTCCATGTCCTCTCCAACGGTGTCGCTCGTATACCCGCCAACTGCCATCACGGCCTCCCGCTTGAAAAGCCCAAAAGCGCCGGAAATTATCAGATTCCCGCCCAGGCAGTTCCAGCCAAGCCTCCCGAAAAGGAACGCCCGCAGGTATTCCACGGTTTGAAACCCCGCTAACGCGCGCCGTGGAATTCGACACGCGGTCACCCGACCTGCGGAAACTGTAGAGCCGTTCACGACTCGGATCGTTCCACCTGCAGCTACTACATCAGGCCCCGTCAGGAATGGCCGCACCATACGTTGGAGGGCGTCCGGCTCAATCATCGTATCAGCGTCGATTGCGCAGATGAGATCGCTTGTCGCCAAATTCAGGCCGGCATTCAATGCATCCGCCTTGCCGCCGTTCTCTTTATCGGCCACAACCAGACTCGGGTGACTCTGAGATCGATATAGCTGCAGGATGGCCTTTGTTTCTAGACGGCGGTCAAAAATAGAATGGATTCGGGTGAGGTTGAATTCCCGCTGCAGTACCTCCATTGTCTGATCGGACGACCCATCGTTGATGACGACCACTTCCAAATTCGGATAATAAAGACCAAGCAGCGCATGGAGACTTTGAGCGATGCTCGATGCCTCATTGTGCGCAGGCGCCAATAATGTGATGGATGGCACGACGTGAGAGCTTAAGAGCTTCCAGCGACTTTCACCCCTGACGGTCAGAACGTGTCGGCGAATTTCCCACACTGCGCTCACGAGCAACACGGCATAAAAGCTATTGATCGCCAAAAAATAAGTGAGAATTCCCCAATTGAACGGAACCAGCCAGGCCTCAATCGCAAAAGACATTATGGGCTCGACGGCAACAGAGCCGTCATTTCCGGCACATCCAGCGCACGCCGTGCCATGTCCGATGCGAAGCCGTCTTTTTCGGAAAGCGCCCGTCGCAGAAATAACACCCCGGGCCCTCCAAATCCTCGCAGCGATAAGGCCGCCTCCCGTCTCACGGCAAAGGCCGAGTCTTGTAGCGCGGCAGCCAACCGACCGGCCGCCGGCCAATGCCCGAGCACGCCGAGCGCCCTGGCGGCCTCCGCGCGAACTTTCGGAGCCGGATCATCCAGCCGTTCGAGTAATGCATCTACGACATCTCTTCCGCCCAAGGCTCCAAGTAAAGTGACCGCGCGTAGGCGCACCATCACGGACTGATGGCTGGCCAAGTCAAGCGCTGCCGGTAGAAATTCAGGCGCGGCGAGACCCAGCGCGACGATCAAGGCCGGCTCAAGAGATTTCGGATCAGAATGACATGAGAGATAAGAGACCAAGGGCTCTTGGACAGCATCTCCCATCCGAAGAAGGGCGTCCTCAGCGGCGTAGTTACACAACGTCGCTTCATCGTGAAGCAACTCTAATAGATGTTCGATCAGGATGGCACTTGGATACTGTGACGCCCATTCCGCCGCTTGAGATCTCACGATCGGATGAATATCACTTAAAAGCGTCAGAATCAGGGAGTGCCCATATCCCAAGGATGTGCAGAAGCGCGCCCCTCGAAGGCGTCGCCACCACCACTGACTCCGACACTGGTTCAAGGCCCGCTGTAGTAGGCCAAGATCAGTGGCCAAACGGCAAAGTCTCTGGCGTTGAGCGCCGCCCAGACTGGGCAGAATCTCGTTCAACAACCGGAATTGAAGGGCCAGAGGAAGATAAGCAAATTGCTCGCACCCAGTGCAGGGGGTCTCTTCTTCCAGAAGGGTAGCCAATTTTTTATGGCCACTAGTGAGTAACCGCTTCGTTCGCGCTTGATCTCGTTGATGCCAGATTCCATGTCCCACGACCAAGAGGACGAAGAACAGAATCAGGAGGGCCTCAGCAGCGATGACTTCGCCAAGCATCTCATACAGAAAACTGGAAGAAGCATTCATACCTCGATTGCACGACGCACAAGTTGCATTAACACCGGCATGCTGAAAGGCTTAGCGATATGGTCAAATGCCCCCAGCTCTAATGTCTTCAGGACCTCCTTCTCCAGCGAGCGGGCTGTCAGGACGATGACCTTTGTTTGACGCAAGACTTGATCATTGGCCAGCTGTCGTAACACTCCAAATCCGTCCAGGCCTGGCAGACTCACGTCCAACAAAATGACTTTTGCGTGTAGACAGGGCTCCCGCCCGCACAATGCCTCGACGGCTGCCGGGCCATCTCTAAGGCAATGTGTTGTATAGCCACGGATTGTGAGGGCGTGGACCAACAGTGTGGTGAGCGCCTCATCGTCATCAACTAGAACGACGTCCACGTGATTCGCGACCGAAGGCCGATTGCCGTCCCCACCTGCAGGCAACACGCGATTGCTTCCGGCCATCTTAGCCTGGCGAAGGGCGCCGTCGGCGGCCTCATACAGCCCCTTCAGCGTTGGGCCATCGGCGGGATACTCGGCGACCCCTGCACTGAAGGTCGATCCGAATGCGGTCCCGTCCTTTGATGAAAACTTCTTTTGTTGAAACGTGGCAAGAATGGAGGCAAGTCGCTGTACGCCGTCGCTGCGTGTCATCCCATACATCACCGCCACGAATTCCTCCCCGGACCATCGAGCGACGACGTCGTCTCCCCGAAAGGAGTGCCGCAGGATCTGGCCCAACGTCCGAAGCACTGAATCCCCGATAGCATGGCCCTCGCGGTTGTTAATGAGCTTCAGATTATCTACATCGAGGAGGGCGAGGCTGACAGGCTGATGGTGTCTGTCGGCCAGTCTTAGTAGCCGCGTCAACACCTCTTCGGACTTGGTCCGCGTCGCCACGCCGGTGAGTGCGTCGGTCTCGATCAGGCTTCGCTGCAGGCGCACGCGCTCTAATCTGTTCCGAATACGGATCAGAAGTTCCGGGCCGGTAAAGGGCTTCGGTACGTAATCATCGGCCCGGACGGCAAACAGCTCGTCAACAGTTTGGGGATCGGTGTGAGCGGTGAGGAACAGAATCGGTAATGCCGACCATCTCGGATCGTTCCGCACCGCATGGCAGAGTTCCATACCGCTCAACCCCGGCATGTCGATATCTAGAATCAGCAGATCGGGCCCCGTTTCCTCCAAGGCCTGCCAAAACGTAAGAGGATCAGCGTGGGTGACGACCTTAAATCCCTGCGACGCAAGGAGCACTTCCAGCGCAGCTAGGATGAGAGGATCGTCGTCCACGACCAAGATCTTGGCGTTCTGGGACCCTGCTGTCTGCAGAGTTTTCGCCGCGACATCCAAGATATGCGAGGGTGAGGCCGGCTTTTGAAGAAACGCCTGGTTTCCCCATTGCTTTACTTCAACACGATTGGCGAGCGAATCGTGAAGAGCTAGTATCACCAGAGGAACTTCCGGCCATCGGGCCGCGACGGTGGCAAGGGCATCCACTGGTTTGGTAGAGGCTGTCACGTCCATCAGAATAATGGCCGGTAGCGTGTCCAAGCTTTTCTCAAGGCCTATGAACGTCGTGTGCTGGACGTGTAGCGCTCGAGCAGGGGCATCAATGGCAACACGCCGGACCAGTTCCACATCGTCACTGATCATCAACAGGCATTTGGTGGGCTCAACACACTGCGATCGATTTTCAACTGCCGGCTGCTCGAGGTGAGGACGTAACGAGGCCACCAATTCCGCCAATCGCCGCACCTGGGCCGGTAAGAGGGCGGCGTTGCCTTCCAATAAATGCTCTATCTCGCGCGCCCAGTCGGTACCTAGAGGATAGCCGTACACCCCAAGTGAACCGGCGAGCTTGTGGGCTTCCCCTTCAGCTCGCAGGCGCAAATCCTGACTCAGAGCGTTTTCCAACAGGTCGGTGACAGCGCCCTCAAGCACTGAAACACGCTCCAGCATCGCGCCTTGAAAGCGCTGCCACAGTTGCTTTGTGAAAGCGGCAAGGCTCAGCTCTCTACCATGCTCACTCGGGTCCTGTGGCGAGGCAACAGTGAGGGTTTCTTGGTCCGCCGGTTTTTTAGATTCCAGAGGACTCACGTGACCACCCTAACGCGTCAGACACTTGATGGTGAAGTTGCAGGGGATCAAAGGGCTTGGCAATGACCGCCATCGCCCCCGCCTTGGTGAGACGTTGACGATCGGAGGCTTGCACTTTGGCGGTCATGAAGATGACCGGGATGTGCTGCGTCGCAGGCAGATTTCGCAGCTTGCCGATGGTCATCATGCCGTCCATATCGGGCATCATTAAATCCAAAAGGATTGCTTCCGGCTTCTCGCTGACCGCCTTTTCTAATCCTTCGCTACCGGATCGGGCCGTCGTGATCTTCCATCCGGCGACGAGCTCAAGGCTTGCCTGTGCGACTTCCCGGATGTCTTCTTCGTCATCAATGATGAGGATGTGTCGGTTCGGCATAAGTGTTATCCTCAGGTTTAGACGGAACGACCCGCGCGAGAAAGTCCAGCACGTGTTGTTCAAACTGCTGTGGTGTAATGCGCCCTTTGGTCAGGATCTCCGTCGGGCCCAGCTTCAGCTGTTCCTGCTCTGCATGGTCTAGATCTCTGCCGGTGTAGACTACCAGCGGAAGTTTGCATAGATGTTGGTGCTGGCGGAGCCACGACACCACGCTGAACCCGTCGCCTTCGGGCAGCATAATGTCCAGCACCAGCAAATCCGGAGTGACCTCCTGAAGCATTTTCACGGCATCCTGGCCGGTCCGACAATGAGCGGTTTCGTTTCCATTGCGTTGGAACATCTCCAGCAAAAGAGTTGCGAGGTCCGAATCATCCTCGACCACAAGAACCTTGATATTGGCTCGGCGACCCAAGGTCCGATCCAGCGCCTTCAACAGGGTCGGCTCGTGAATCGGTTTCTGCACCCATTCTTTGTGACCTTGAACATCAAGGCCTTCGGTGCGCGACAAGACGCTTAAAATAATAATAGGAATATCTTCCGCACCCGCGAGGTTCCTGATGGCCACCATTGTTTCCCGTCCGTCCATACCCGGCATGAGCAGATCGAGCAGAATAGCGGCTGGTTTCACGGAAGCGAGTTGCGCAAGTGCTGCCTGACCTGACCCTACTGTGATTACACGGTACCCCCGCCGCTCAAGCATCGCCTGCACCACGGTGCGAATGTCAGAGTCGTCATCGCAGACCAGGAGCAAACATCCCCTGAGATCTGCCCGAGGAACCGACAACTCGACCCCACCCATAACCGGCAAAGACACGAAGAACGTGCTGCCCTGTCCCATCAGGCTCT
>JBBRRL010000176.1:0-5571 GCA_038200775.1 Nitrospirales bacterium | reverse complement strand
GAGTTGGGGCCTGAACGTGGCCTATGTATTTGATCACTCGGGTGTTCTGTGGCACATCGCGTCAATACCGAAGCTTGACGCGGTGTGAACGCGTAGGCGCCTTGCGGACTGCGCAGAACCAATTCCCGAATTAATTCACAATCACAATTCGTCATTCCTTAACAGCTCTTCCACCCTCTCCTACAATCAGCCACCAATCCCGGAGGTCTGATGAGGGCGCAAATTGAGCGCTGGTTTCAGGACAGCGCCGAAATAAAGATGAAGTTCGCTGTTGAGCATGCAGATCAAATCCAGCAGGTCGCGGCAGTGCTCGTGGACATGTTCCGCCGTGGCAACAAGCTGCTCTTATTCGGAAACGGTGGAAGCGCCATGGACGCCTTGCATATGGCCGCGGAGTTCGTCGGCCGCTACCGTCGCGATCGACATCCGCTCGCCGCCATCGCGCTCACCTCCGACCAGGCGAAACTGACATGCATCGCCAACGATTATGACTTCTCGGAGATTTTCGCCAGACAGATAACCGCCCTCGGACGTCCCGGTGACGTCGCCATTGGTATCAGTACAAGCGGGAACTCACCCAACGTGCTGAAAGCGCTTGAGACTGCTCGAGATCTTGGAATGATCACCATCGGCTGGACGGGAGGCACGGGCGGGAATCTCACAGGGCTTGCGGACCACCTCTTTGTCGTCCCTTCAACCGTTGTCGCCCGTATCCAGGAAACCCACATTACGCTGGGGCACGTGCTGTGTGAATTGGTTGACGAGGCACTGCTTGGCAAAGAGTAGGCGACGCGAGAGGCCGCAGCCTGCACGCTTCCGCGCTCCATTGATCAAGCCGCTCGCTCTCCAGAAGATCAAAACCTATCCGCTCTCGACACGCCACAGCAAAGTGCAACTGCCGGCGTCCGCAAAACCGTGGCGCCCCGGCGGCCGGCTGAGCCGCTTTGTAACCGAATTACCTGACATCCTGGCCGCGCGGACCTTCAACGAAGTTGCGGAGGAGATTGCAAAGGCCCGGCTCCATGGAAAAGCAGTGGTGGTCGGGATGGGCGCTCATCCTACGAAGGTCGGCCTGAACCCGATTCTCGTCGACCTCATAGAGCGCGGCATTGTCACGGCGCTGGCCGTGAACGGAGCAGTGATCATTCATGACTTCGAGTTGGCGCTGATAGGCCAGACTTCGGAAGAAGTGGGGGCGGAAATCGATACCGGCCGCTTTGGTATGGCGGAGGAGACCGGCAGGTTCATCAATCAGGCAATCATCGGTGGGATCCAAAAGGGCATGGGGATCGGTGAATCCGTGGGCACGTGGATCGAAGAGCAGCGGTTTCCGAACAGAAAAATCAGTTTACTCGCCGCAGGGGTCCGTGCAGGCATTCCCGTGACTGTCCATGTAGCCATCGGGACCGACATCATTCATATGCATCCGTCGGTCGACGGCGCCGCGTTGGGGGAAGGCTCACTTCGAGACTTCCGCACATTCGCGGCAGTCGTTGCGGGGCTTGAGGGTGGCGTCTACATCAATCTCGGCTCGGCCGTCATTATGCCGGAGGTATTTCTCAAAGCGCTCACGCTCGCACGTAACCTCGGCTATGCGGTCAACCGCCTTACCACCGTGAATATGGACTTCCTCCCGCATTATCGGCCTCAAACCAATGTGGTGGAGCGCCCCACGCAAAAGGGCGGCAAGGGCCATGTGCTGATAGGACACCACGAGATCATGTTCCCTCTACTCGCAGCAGCGGTGTTAGAGCGGTTGCAGGCTGCCGCCGGGTCCGCCAGCTGATCGAGTGGACGGCGAAGGGCGCAAGCAGCTCATCAAGTCTGCGGGCGTCATCGGGATAGCTACTTTCTCCAGCCGTATCCTCGGATTCATCCGCGACATCGTGCTTGCGAGGCTGTTTGGCGCCGGGCCTGCGGCGGATGCCTTCTTCGTCGCCTACCGTATACCGAGCTTGCTGCGAGAATTGTTCGCCGAAGGGTCGATGTCTGCGGCCTTTATCCCTGTGTTTAGTGCATACCTGGCGCGACGCTCACACCGGGATGCCTGGGAATTGGCGAGCGCAGCCTTCACCACTCTGGTGACGATCCTCACAGCGGTCTGCCTGATCGGCATTGTAGCGGCGCCGTGGCTCGTCCCTTTAATCGCCCCGGGATTCGCTCATGACCCCGAAAAGCTTGCGCTCACCACCCTGTTGACGCAAATCATGTTCCCGTATCTCTTGTTCATCGGTCTGGCGGCGCTCGCGATGGGCGTGCTCAACTCAATTCGAAGCTTCGCGACGCCCGCATTCTCGCCGGTCCTGTTCAACGTCGCCATCATTGCATCGGCGATGCTGGTTGCCCCGCGGGTGTCGCAACCCATTTTGGCAGTCGCCTGCGGGGTCGTGATAGGCGGTCTGGCGCAGTTTCTCATCCAACTTCCGGCGTTGCGGAAAGCGGGGTTTCTTTTTGGCTGGCGATTTGACTTGCACGATGAGGGAGTCCGACGGATTGGCCGGCTGATGGCGCCGGCATTGATCGGCCTGTCGGTGACACAAATCAATATTCTCGTCGGCACAATCCTGGCTTCATACTTTCATGGAGGCCCAACCTATTTGTTCTACGGCATGCGGCTCATCCAATTCCCGCTGGGCATCTTCGGTGTCGCCCTGGCGACGGCGGTACTGCCTGCTCTTGCCACGCACGCGGCGAAGGGTGATCTTCACGAGCTTCGAGAGACTCTAGGATTCGGCCTGCGTTTGATCTTCTTCATCATCTTTCCAGCAATGGTCGGCTTGATCCTTTTGCGCATCCCCATCGTGCATCTGTTTTTTGAGCACGGACACTTCTCTGCGGCGGACACGGCGGGAACAGCCTCCGCGGTGCTGGGATACGCAGTCGGATTGTGGGCCTTTGCGGGCGTGCGGATCGTAGTGGCCGCGTTCTATGCCCTCCAGGACACGCGGACTCCGGTGATCGTGGCGGCGATCTCACTTGCCGGAAACCTTCTGCTGTCGCTCATATTAATGAGACCGTTTGCCCATGCCGGTCTCGCGCTCGCCACGGCGCTGTCGGCTATGGTGAACATGGGGGTGCTGGTAATACTACTGGCAGGACGGCTCGAGGCGCTTAACTGGAGGACGATTCTACTCAGCCACCTGCGGGTGATACTAGCGTCAACTCCAATCGTTGTTACCGGCTTATGGGTCGCATCTCTTGCCGTCTGGAGCCAACCGGACGCGTGGATTGCCAAGTCCGTCATGCTCTGCGTTGGTATCGGGTTGAGTGTTGCTGGTTACGTCACTATGCATACCTTACTTGGATCAAGTGAGATAGAGTTCTTATGGGCCTTAATAAAGCGAAAGATAGGCAGAGCAACTTAACCATGGGAAAAGGAATCTGTCCTGGCGGATTCCAGGGCGGGCGGGTGAGATGGGAAAAAGAGGCTGTCTTGGCAGCCTCAAGCTACGGGAGAACGAGCGCGTCCAGGGGAGAGGAGTATGCGCCGGCAGACTCCAGGGTGGGTTTGGGTGAAATGCGCGATCGGGGGTGGGCCGGGTGAGATAGCGGGTGCAATGGGGAAAAATCTGTCGCACGGGACTAAAGCCAGTCTCGGCGTGAAAAAGGAGTAAGCGATGATCATGACGGCGATTCTAGGGCTCGTATTACTGGCAGTAGAGATGGTCGGCAGTCATGCGAGTTTCGCGGCAACCGAGCGCTGCAACGTTGATCCCGATCATTCCATCGTCGGCTTCAGTGTACCTCATATGGTGATTTCCAAGACCACCGGGCGCTTCACGGACTATACCGGCTTTATTGAAATGGACCCGGACCGCAAGACAGTGAAGACCATTGAAGCGATGGTCAAGACCGCCTCCGTCAATACTAATCATCCAAAGCGCGATACACACCTGCGAAGCCCGGACTTCTTCAATGTTGAGAAGTACCCCACGATGTCTTACAAGATGACGTCCTATGAGAAACAGGGAGAGTCGTATGTCGCTCATGGAGATCTGACGCTTTTGGGTGTCACCAAGCCGGTTTCGCGAAGCGGCACGTTTAACGGAATCATCCCGAAAGATTTTGCAGGGAATACCCGTGCGGGGTTCACGGCTGAAGGCAAGTTGAATCGCAAAGACTTCGGAATGAACTGGAACAAGGCGCTAGATAACGGAGGGCTAGTGGTCGGCGACGACGTGGCAATACGCCTCGAGATAGAATGCATTCAAGAGAAGTAGGAGGAGAGGATGAAAATTGCTATTTTTAAAACGGAGTGGGGATGGATGGGAATCGGGGTGACAGCTCGCGGCGTAGCGAAGACGGTGCTTCCGAGGCGAAGTCGTGCGGCCGTGGAGCGCGAATTTGCGTCGTGTCGCAGATCATCCTCTTCAAACGAAATGAGGAAAGTGGCTCTTGCGACCCAACATCTTAAAGCTGCGCGGAAAGCGATCCACACGTACCTTGCGGGAAAGCGTCCCCTGCTGGATATTCCCCTGGACCTCGATGGGCAGCCGTTATTTCGCCGCAAGGTGTGGGGGGTCCTGCGGACCATTCCTTATGGCCGTGTCCGCTCCTATGGCTGGGTCGCTCGCAAAATTGGAACACCACTCGCTTGGAGGGCAGTCGGCGGAGCTTGCGGCGATAACCCGATACCGCTCATTGTGCCCTGCCACCGAGTGGTCGGAGGGGACGGTTCGCTCGGGGGCTTCACCGGCGGCCTTGCAACAAAGAAGCGGTTGTTGCGTTTGGAAGGCGTCCTTGCCGAGAAGGCGCGAGACCGATGACTTGGCTAGTCTCGGCGGTCATGACCGGCGAGGCCTGAATGAAATGAAAGCCGTCATCCAACGGGTCACAAGGGCCTCGGTGGAGGTCGATGGAAAGATCGTCGGGAAGATTCGGACTGGTTTGGTGATACTGCTCGGGGTCGCAAAGGGGGACACAGAGAAGGATGTCATGTACCTGTGTGAAAAAATACCGGCGCTGCGCATTTTCAATGATGAGCAGGGCAAGATGAACCGGTCGTTGGCCGAGATCGCTGGGGGGATTCTCGCCATTTCGCAGTTTACTTTAATGGGCGACACGCGCAAAGGGCGCCGCCCAGGGTTTGATCAAGCGGCTGACCCTGTGACCGCCCGTCGGCTCTATGAGGAGTTTGTGTCACAACTGCGCGGGGGTACTGATCTGGCCATAGAGACCGGGACTTTCGGGGCGCACATGGCGATCGAATTGGTGAACGATGGCCCCGTGACCTTCGTGTTGGATAGCAAAGAGGCTGTCCGGGGGTCAAATTAACGGGAAATCAGGTTCAACTCAAGTTTTGGCTTCCAACTTTCCGATATACATAAGAGAGGTAAGGGCAACGATTGCAACGATGAGAAACCCCTTATATACTCACTAGAGTTTCATCACCGGCGTCCATTGCCCCCGATGGAATGGCGGCCCGAGGTCAAGTGGGTGCACTAATGGACGCACACATTCCGGAACATCACCCCT
The DNA here is from genome assembly GCA_038200775.1 of Nitrospirales bacterium. Classification (GTDB taxonomy): domain Bacteria; phylum Nitrospirota; class Nitrospiria; order Nitrospirales; family NS-4; genus NS-11. Next base: position 96 of record JBBRRL010000176.1, on the reverse strand, counting down.
TACGGGAATTATTCGGCGGGCTGGCCGAAAAGGTTTTTGCGGAGAAGCTGGGTTGGGCTGACTTTAAGGTGACGGAATACGTTTCGACCCTGCTGG
>JBBRRL010000175.1:0-5575 GCA_038200775.1 Nitrospirales bacterium | reverse complement strand
TTCCGCTATTTGGACGAACAGACCTTCCGCTTCAATACTCGCAAAGGGAACGATCAGGATCGATTCCTAGCCGCCGTATCTACAGTCGGCGGGCGTCGTGTCACGTATCCGCAGTTGATTGGTCAAACGAGTCACTAAGCAGCAGGTTAAACGAAAGCGACAAGGAAGAGGGAAGCCATTTAGTCGCTGACAAAATCAATGTTGGCCCAAGACATTCTTGAGAGTTTAACAGAAACATCTATCACTAACCTTACATCAGAGTCTTTTTCATCTGTATGGGGCAACGCTAACAATCTGTCAGCTCGAACACTAAAGCCAGTAATTAGTTTGTCGTCCTCCAATAGACAGTAGAATGGCTTTTCCTTCTCTGTTGGTACAGCATTGGGAGGCAATTCGTCTCTTGATGGTATTCTCAAGGCATCAATAAAAACCTTGATGCGGTTATCAATATCGCCACCGTGAGTAATTAATCCCATTGGTTTAGCCCGAACTAGTAAAAGAATATCTAGGTGACAAGTCATCCAAAGTTTATCCCTCACAAGAGGGAAAAAAACAAAATTCCCAGTTTCTACTGTTTGGACCAACGAATGTTCTTTCTCGTATGCAATATATCCACTGAGTCCAGGGTGAACCCTGAAGAGTGTTTCGAGTTGGCTATGAATCTCTTTCCGAATATTCTGTTGTAGTCCCCTTCGAGATGAATTGCTCGTTGTGAGAAGCGGTCCATTATAAACAAGTCGAAATTGCATACACTCTACCGGATGGTTGAAGTTTGTAACCTGTTCGGTGTTTTGCTGCAACGGAGTCATGTGACCCCCTTTGCATTGACCACCGACCGTGGTACCATGCCGCCATGACCCCGTTTGAGCGGCTCAAGGCAACCACGAAACAAATCCTCTCTGCCCCTAAAAAAGACACGAAAATCAAGAAATCTAGCACGCCTGCAAAACCTTCGAAATAACATTAGTCAACCACCCTTCTCTGAGTCAAGTATATTAGTGCTAAAAAACGGGTAACCACCATAGGTTGACTTAGTTCTTGTTTTTACCCACTAAACCTGGTAGAAGGCTTCAAGTAGAGTGCCAAAGGGATTGAAGATGCCTCTGCAGGTGGAAGCAGATACTGAAGGCACCGCCGCGTCCTACCAGATCCGTCTAGACCAATTTGAGGGCCCCCTCGATCTTTTGCTGCATCTCATTAAAAAAAATGAGATCAACATTTATGATATTCCGATGGCCCTGGTGACGCAACAATATCTCGAGCATATCAGTGTGATGAAGTCACTGAACCTCGAAGTGGCTGGAGAATTTCTTGTGCTTGCGGCGACATTGATTCTCATCAAGTCGAAAATGCTGCTGCCGGTCGAGCCGGACGCCGAGGAAGAGGAAGGCCAGGATCCACGGGCCGACCTCGTGCGCCAACTCTTGCAATACAAACAGTTCAAGGAAGCCGCTCACGACCTGCAGGATCGCGCGCGGCTGTGGCAGGAGATTTATAGCCGTACGCCGCTGCCGGCGCCGAAATCTGAGGATGTCGAGGAGATCCCACTTGAGCTCACACTGTTCGATTTGATGGACGCTCTCCAAAACGTCATTCGGCATGCGCCAGAGAGGACGTTGCTGGAAGTCACCGCCGATCATCTGACCGTGAAGGACCGCATGAACTATATTTTGGAGCGGCTTGAGGAATCGGCGGCCGTACCCTTTGAGAGATTATTTGCTTCTAAGGATGGGCGTGTGGTGTTGATCGTCACATTCTTGGGGTTGTTGGAACTTATCCGACTGAAGCTCGTGTGTGTCTTTCAAGCCGAGGCATTTGGAGCGATTCTCCTGTCCCGGGCATTTTTGCCGGAACTGGAGGGGGAGGCGCCACTAGCAAAGGATGAGCCATGAACATTGAACCCGAAAGCGGCAAGTCTGAGGATCACGAGAGCCCGAATGGGCAGGGCAATGGCAGCGGAAATGGAATCATGGATCACGCCGCCGATGCGTCTACGGCGAGCGGTGGGAGGGGGTTAAAGGGTATTCTGGAGGCTTTATTGTTCGTGTCGGGCGAGCCTCTTGCGCTTGATCGGATGATCGGCGTATTGGAGGGAGCCTCTCGGGCAGAAGTCCATGAGGCACTGCGGGCATTGCAGGCAGACTATGCCGCGGATGGTCGAGGACTTCAGATTGTCGAGGTCGCTGGTGGCTATCAAATGGCGACCCGCGCCGACTGTGCCGTCTGGATCAAGCGATTGGAGAAAGCCAAGGCCGGCGCCAAGGTGTCACGAAGTGCAATGGAAACCCTCGCGATCATTGCTTACAGGCAACCGCTCGTCAGAGCGGAGATTGAACAGATTCGCGGCGTGGACACCGCCGGTGTCCTGCGGACCCTGTTGGATCGCCGCTTGATCAGGATTGTCGGTCGCAAAGACATTCCGGGGCGCCCACTCATGTACGGCACCAGCAAGCAATTTTTGCAATCATTCGGTCTCAAGGACCTGGCTGACCTCCCGGCGCTCCGCGATATTAAGGACTTGGGCGAACCGGAGCAGTTCATTCTCTCGGAGCCTGATACGACGTCGGATGTTGAAGCTCAGGATGCGATGGCCGGCGAAGAGGTCCACGGATAACAGGGGCAAAGGAGGCTATCTTGGCAGCCTCTAGGGCTGGCTGGGTGTAAAAAATAAAAAGGACGCGTCCTGGCGCGTCTGGGGAAGGGCGGGTGTAAGGTTGGGTGCAACGGCGTCCGTGGCGGGTGGATGCGAGGGGAAAAGAAATCTGTCCTGGCAGATTTCAGGGCGGGCGGGTGTAAGGGGAAAAGAGGCCGTCCGGGGCACCCCTTGCCTTCACTTGCAGAGGGTCGAAAACCTCAGGGCGGGTGGTGTAATGGTTAAAAAACCGGGCCAGTGTTAGCACTGCCCCGTGCTGAGGAGATGGTCGGCAGCCTATGGTGTCTCGACGATATCCTTGCGCATCGGGCCGAGCACTGAAAGCAACTCATTTTTTTCGCGTTCAGGGACCTTGAACTTATTCAACGCCGCGACCAAATCGCCGACCAAGGCATCAAAGCCGGCGTTCGTGATTCTCATGCCCGCATGCGCAGTCCTCATATCGCGGCCTTTATAAGTGCACGGACCACCGGATGCCGCGCAGATTTGATCGACGAGATTCATTTTAAGCCTGGGGATGTTGGTGTTGGCAAATCGGCTGTTGATGCGGCTATCGGCCGCAACCCGTGCTACAAAGTCGTCCACCACGGCCGTAATGGCTGGCTTCCCGCCCAACCGCTCATACAGCGACGCTTGGTGCGTGCTCCCGGTCTTGGGTTCGGCAGTCCGCTCAGGAGTGTCCGTCGTACTGCAGCCGGCGATGAAGCCGGTCATGATGAAAAGCGCAATCCAGATGGGGCGGCTAAACTTCATGATGTCTTTTCCTCCTTTGTTTGATCTGCGAGCCATCGCCCGCGTATGCGTATCCCGACTGGCCTGTCTGGGATTTCTATGTGACTCTACGAGAAGGGCCGGGGGTTGGATTTCTTAACGTCCAGATTTTTCCTCCTCTTCCGGCTGGTGCTGGGGGCCGGGCTCGTCCTTGTTGCCCTGTTGGTATTCATCCCCGCGCCGAGCCACCTATCGTGGATGATTGCCCTCGCTGTTACTGAATGGGGACATTGGCTCACAGTGCTCGCTTTGGCGCTCGTGGTCCTGGGCGGCTTTGGATTTTCGGATCGCTCGCAGCCCTCATGGGTCGGTCTCATAGGGGCGCTGCTCTGCCTCATTGCCGCATTTTTTACGCTGACACCCGTCATGCAGGCAGTTGTGCTCGCCAAGGATCTGCCTGCGAGTCTTGAGCGTTCATACGGCAAGGCCGAGCTTCCCAAGTCAACTGACACTGCTCCCAGATCGGTACCCCTTGCTCTCGGTGAATTATTTTTAGGGGTCGCGACGCCCGCGAGCCTGCCGACCAGCGTTATCTACAACAAGGCAGAAGGCGGGGACCTTGCGCTGGATCTTTACAAACCGTCCTCGACCGATTCGAGTTCCAAGCTGCGACCTGTCGTTCTCGTCATTCACGGTGGAGGTTGGCAGAAGGGGGACAGTAGTGAGTTTGCCGCGCTCAATCGCTTCCTTGCCGGCCGTGGATATGTCGTCGCCGCGATGAACTATCGTCTGGCGCCCAAGTACAAATTCCCCGCCGCGTTCGAAGACGTCAAACACGCCATCGCCTATTTAAAGACACATGCGGCCAGTCTCGGGATCGATGGAGATCGCCTTGTGCTTCTCGGGCGGTCCGCCGGCGCGCAATTGGCAATGCTGGGAGGCTATGCGGCCGGAAGTTCCGCGGTTCGCGGCGTGATCTCATTTTACGGCCCGCCGGATTTACGCTTCAGCTACACATTTCCCGCGAACCCTGCGGTGCTTGATTCGCGTGGACTGTTGAGAGCCTATCTCGGATCTGATCCCGGTAACATGCCCCAACCCTACTTGGCGGCATCTCCATTTTACTTCGTGGGTAGTACAACGCCTCCGACCCTCCTGATTCATGGGGGGCGGGATGAATTGGTAGCGCAAGAGCAAAGCGACCGTCTTGCGATCCGCTTGGCCTCCTATGGCCGCAAACAGTATCTTCTGACGATGCCCTGGGCTACGCACAGCTGCGATCTGAACTTCAGCGGGCCGTGTGGCCAGCTGAGCACGTACGCCATCGAGCACTTTCTCGCCGCGGTCACAAAGTAGATTTAGGTTCGACTGATGGCAGGGGGTTCTATTCCACGGAGCTCGGCTTTGCCTGTAGAACCCGGCTCTACATCTTCCAAGGGCACGGGGATTTCTCCCAACAAGGCATCCACGATGTCATGAGGACGTTCTTTATATTTGAACCGCGCGAGCAATGGCCCCCGAAAAAACAGGAGGGCCATGACCGAGAGACCCGAAAATAATACCCATTGCAGCCAGACTGTCTTCGCCATACCCAGCGAGACCAGCGTTCCGACGCATAGCGCCGCCAGCCCAAGAAACATCAGATAAAAGCCGCTGGGCGCGGCAAGCTCTACGCCCAACAGAATCAATCCCAGCAAGATCCAGTACCACCATTCCATATGATGTGCCCGCAGGTGACGGGCCAAATTTAGGGTGTTACTCTTATGTCGTCAAGACGGAGGCGCCGTGCGAGACCACTCACTCTGGCTGAAAGGATGCGATATGAAGACGTTGCGTTGGTCTTGTCTTTTCATGTTCCTGACCCTTGGTGGTGACTTGAGCCATGGCTGGGCCGCGCCGCCGCCGCATCCCCTGTCGGACCAAATCCCCGTGCGAAACGTCGTACTGTTCAGCAGCGGCGTCGGCTATTTCGAGCACGCGGGAACCATCGCAGGGGACATGACCACAGAGCTTAGATTTAAAACCAATCAGATCAATGATATTCTCAAGTCCTTGGTTCTTGAGGACGGGGCCGGCAGCGTGACGGCGGTCGTGTATCCATCCCAAGATCCGTTATCCAAGACCTTGCGGAGCTTTCAGATAGATCTCACCGGCAATCCGCCATTGGCCGACCTCCTGACACAACTTCGCGGGGCGAAGGTGACGCTGACC
>JBBRRL010000174.1:0-5576 GCA_038200775.1 Nitrospirales bacterium | reverse complement strand
GGAGTCTCCTTCCGCCACCCGAATGGACACCTTCTCGAGTTGCTGACACATCCTAGCGGAGACATTTGTACTTCTTCGCTATAGAGGCGAAGCGATCAAGCGGATGTAGGAGGATAGAGCCATGGCATACACAAAGCAAGCAGCCGAGATCCGCCGAAAGATCTGCCTGCCTATGACGGCCGGGCCACAGATAGGATACTTGGCCTTTTGTCATGACACTGAGAACACGCTCACTGTCTGGGAAAAGAATGCGCGCGCAAAGTAGGTGCTCTGAAGAGCACTGACGCCCCTGATAGGGGATATTCACGAATGAAGAGGACATACAAAGGAAACTGCCACTGAGGTACGGTTCGCTTTGAAGTCGACATTGATCTAAGCGCAGGCACATTCAAGTGCAACTGCGACATGTGTACCAAGACAAGGATGTGGGGTGCCCTGGTCATACCGGACAAGTTTCGATTGCGCGCGGGGGAAGCGGACCTCACCGATTATCAACCAGACAACATCCGCCATGTCTTTTGCAGGCATTGCGGTGTGCGGCCATTCGCATGGGGGAGAGGACCCGAAACTCGGCGGCTAATTCTACGGCGCCCGTGTCTATTGCCTCGGAAGGCGTTGATATTGATGAGCTGGTCAATGCGCCCATTACCTATTACGACGGATGCCACAACAACTATGAGTTTCCGCCGGCCGAGAGCCGGCACCTTTGAAATGGGCATGTCTTCGGCGTCCATAGGAACGGCTCGCGGGATGTTGTTGGCTTCCTCAGTTTGCGAATAAAGCACGGCGGTACCTCACAGCGGCCACTTGGCGCCCCTCTATCGTATGGCCCTGGGCAGTCGCCTCGGCGTAGACGGGTATTTCCGCCGGCAGTTCAAGCTGTCGTTGCGTACATTTCTCAAAGGAGTGAGCCAAAGCCGGGACGATGCGTCCGTGCGCAGTGGTTTATGGCTCTGCCGGGAATGAGCCATCAACGCATCGTTGAATGGAATCTAGTCGCGCCAGACCTTGGTGCCCGAGGACATCCAGGGTTCTTCACCGCCATATCGTCAAATGGGTGTTTTACCCCAAGTCCCTCAGGCAACCGGTGCAGAGCATTTTTTAAGCTATCGAGCAAGATGAAGCCAGCGGAGCATATGAAACCCATGACGAGTAAGACGATCCAGAGGCACTGGGACGCGCCGGGCGCGCGACAGTGCACCTAGAAATTTGACATCATCTTCGGAACAGCTCAGTGCGTACGTGTGAACTGCCTGCCTCGCATCCCCAATAATCCGATGAGCCCAGTTGTCAGCAATAGAATTGTCCCCGGTTCGGGCACCGCCTGCTGAGCCTGGTATTCAGGAAGGTTATCTAGGGCAAACGCAAAGAAGCGGGTAGGTTGAGTAGCAACGAAATCGTTGTCACTGGTCACGAGGAGGAGATGGCGACCATCAGCAAGATCCGGCCCGAATGCCAAGCCTTCGATTTTTTCCGGAAAATTAGAGCCGGCCAGGCCGAACGCCGGATCGAGCAGGTCGAGATACGGCGCCTTGCTTGCCGGCGCCACACAGGAGTCCCGGTCGTCGGCAAGCCATTAGCGCTTATGGTGCCGATGACGCTGATATCGCTTGCGCCCGTGATATCCACTTTGAATAGCTGTTTAAAACGTGCATTGCTGCCCGCGTTTCCGTCTCTTTCGAGGACCAAAAACTCGTGGTCATTGATCGCCACAATTTCGCTGATGCCATTAGATGCAGCGTTAAGCTGATAGAGAAACTCATGTGTTGAACCGGTCGCGACATCGATTTGCAGTATTCTTGTATTAATACCAACACGTGAATTGCTTGCATTCAAGCCGCCATCCTGAATGAGAGGGCTCTGCATGATGCCATAAAGCTTACTACCGTCGGGCGTAATCGCAAGGCCTTCCATGCCCCGGTTCGATTGCCGTCCGACAGTATTATTGTGGGGCAATTCCAGCGCTCCGTCGGCATTCGGTACTGATGAGATACTTGGTCGGGACGGGAAGGGATCGCACACGCGTGCCGTTTTGATCGAACTCATAAACAAACGGACCATACTCATCCGACACAAATAGGCTGCCACTCCTGCCATATCGAACACCTTCTGGATCGAATCGGAGGCTATTGGGAGAATTCGTGGAATTGAAGGCAGATGACAAGCCTGTAAACGTTCCCCCGACACCGTTCGTCATTAGGCGCGTATCAACCAGAGTAGGCGTGACCGTCCCCAGGACAGCATTCACTGTAATATCCAGAAACTCGAAACGGTCTTTATATGTGGTAGTGCCATTGGCTGGGCCGCGGTCCGGAACCAGAGCGAATCGGTTTCCTGTACCGCTGTAGGCAATCCCGGAGCCAAGGCCGCCGAGCAGATTTGCGGGTGTGCCATCCTCCAGTTGACCGGAGGGATTGGAAAAATCCGTCGCCGTTCCGGGGGTGCTACCTTGGCCGACCAACACCGGACTGGACCAGGCCGGAGAAGTGACACACAAGAAAATGAGACACAGCATCAATACTCTGCGATGCACTGAAATCTGCATGACAGCCTCCTTATAAGCAAATCTCGAATTCCGCTCACAGATACCAGTGTGTGGTTTCCGTTTCGTTAGGCTGGTGTTAACGACGCGTTACGTCTATAGAGAACAATCACCGTTTTGTGGCGGAGCCTCCCTTCCAGGCCTTGCTCGGAGAGGGATACGGGTTTCTTTACCAGAAAGAACCGACCGCGGTTCAAAAAGTCTCCGACCGCAGCGGATAAAACCTACGCCTTTCCACATTCTGTTCGAGGAGGGCTATGGGAACCTTTAGCGGAATGAGCAGGCGCCCGAAGTTCAAAAAGATTCGCAGCGGATGTCAAAACACCGCAAGGGGCGCCCCCATTTCGAGCACTCTTTAGTAGTGGCTACCAATTCGCGATGCTACGGTAGACTTAACATGCGGTAGCAACACAGGGCAGGCTATTTTGTTTACCCGGGACCCCTCCCAGTCCTCAGGGTATCTGTGGACCTGAGGTCTACCAGGCGATTTACGACTGGAAAAAGTTACTTCGACGTGTCGATTTCGTAGAACTTCATCGACTAATAAGTAGAACTGGGGGTTAAGCCGAATCGAACCCGTCCCGCAGTCCGGCTCACAACACAAGGAGATAACAGAATGCGATTCATGATTTTGGTCAAAGCCGACAAGAATTCGGAGGCGGGAGTTCTTCCAAACGAGAAACTCCTGACAGAGATGGGGAAGTTCAACGAAGAACTGGCGAGGGCCGGGGTGTTGCTGGCTGCCGAAGGGCTCCAGCCAAGCTCCAAGGGCGCACGGGTCAAGTTCTCGGAAGACAAGCGAACCGTAATCGATGGTCCTTTCGCCGAGACGAAAGAGCTCGTCGCCGGCTTCTGGCTGTGGCAGGTGAAGTCCAAGGAAGAAGCGATCGAATGGGTCAAGCGCTGCCCGAATCCCTTTCCTGGAACGGAATCTGAGATCGAGATTCGACAGGTGTTCGAGGCGGAAGACTTCGGGGCCGAGTTCACGCCCGAGCTCAGGGAACAAGAGGAGCGCCAGCGTGCGCAAGTTGAACAGCTGAAGAAAGCCGGAAAGCGGTAGTCGCGGCGTCGGGCGATCCCGGCTAGCCCAGCGAAGTCGAAACTCGACGCTGCACGGGAGGACCAATGATCAAGGTAATTCTCATCATCATCGTCGTGTTGCTCGCCGCTGTTCTTATTTATGCGGCGACCAAGCCCGACACCTTCCGTATCCGGCGTACTATCAGCATCAAGGCTCCCCCGGACAAGATCTTTCCGTTGATCAACGACTTTCATAGTTTTGGCGCGTGGTCACCCTATGAGAAAAAGGACCCGGCGATGAAGAGAACATTCAGCGGCGCAGGAAACGGCAAGGGCGCCGTGTATGAGTGGGAAAATGACCGTAACGTCGGCGAAGGCCGTATGGAGATCACGGATACATCTCCACCGTCCCAGGTCACGATCAACTGGATTTCGTCAAGCCGTTTGAGCCCCACAACATTGTTGTATTCACGCTGGACGACACAGGCGAGTCCACGAACGTCACATGGGCGATGCATGGGCCCAGTCCCTACATTGCGAAGGTGATGCATGTGTTTATCAACATGGACAGCATGGTCGGCAAAGACTTCGAGATTGGTCTTGCGAACCTCAAAGTGCTCGCTGAAAAATGAATGGAGACCCCGAGTTTCTGCATCAAATCGAGCCATGCGGCGCATTACTGATAAGTAAAGGGGGGCTCCAGTGAAACTAGTCAAGAGTGCGCTGTGCATGGCCGTGGCAATTCTCGCTGTTGCGTTGACAATCAACACGACTGTCCAGGCAGAGAGTCGGACCGGAATTGAAGATCGTTACGCGGACATCGACTCTGTGCGGCTACACTATCTGGTCGGTGGAGAGGGCGATCCGGTAATCCTCTTGCACGGCTATGCGCAAACCAGTCACATGTGGCGGCCCCTGATGGCTGAGCTTGCGAAAAACCATATGGTGATCGCGCCCGATCTGCGTGGAATCGGCGAGTCTTCAATACCCAATAGCGGGTACGAAAAGAAGACGATGGCGCAGGACATTCATGCCCTCGCATCGTCGCTGGGATATGGGCACGTGAGTACCGTCGGTCATGACATCGGATTGATGGTTGCCTACGCCTACGCTGCGCAGTATCCCACTGAAGTCGATCGGATTGTCTTGATGGACGCGTTTCTTCCAGGCGTGGGTGAGTGGAAGAATGTGTGGTTGCTGAGAGATCTATGGCACTTTCACTTTTACGGCGAAACTCCCCTCAAGCTAGTTGCTGGAAGAGAACGCACGTATTTCGAGCATTTCTGGAATGATTTTGCTGCTGATCCAAATCATTCAGTGCCTGAAGTGGATCGCCGGTTTTATGCGATGGCCTATGCGCAACCCGGTGGCATGCGCGCGGGCTTCGAAGTGTTCCGGTCGTTTGAACAGGATGCCACGGACTTCGCGCACTTTGCGCAGACCAAACTCATGATGCCCATGCTGGTTCTCACAGGGGAGAAGGCATCCGGGAACTTTTGGATTGAACAAGCGCGGCTAGTTGCAACGGATGTGCAAGGAATTGTCATTCAAGGCTCAGGGCATTGGTTGATAGAAGAAGCGCCATCTCAGGTTATTCCGCAGCTCGTTGCGTTCATCAACAAATCACGCTAACCACAGTATGTCCTGCATATACGAACGTATCCTTTGGCGATTGCATGAAGGAGATGGCGATGGCGTACAAGACAACAATGTTAATAGTCGCGTTCGCGACGCTCTCCTGTTTTCCAGCCAGTGGAGCGCAGGACACTGCTACAGGCCAACCTCTAACTCCCATCGAGATTGAAGCTTTGGGATCGGCTGGGCCTGGGGCAGGAACCTCTGCGGTCGAAGGGATCCGTACACGTGTGTTACATGGCGATCCAACTCGTTCCGGTCTTTACACTATTCAGCTGAGTGTACCCGCCAATACCAAGATTGAAGCCCATGATCATCCAGATGACCGGGTAGCTACCGTGACGTCGGGCACCTGGTACTTTGGGTATGGCTCTCGCTT
>JBBRRL010000173.1:0-5577 GCA_038200775.1 Nitrospirales bacterium | reverse complement strand
TTCAGCAGGCCATCGAAGCGCTTGATCGAGGCCAAGCTCCCCCTAATCCCCCGCTGCTGGCGCCTGGCGAGGCCATGACCTGGATCCGCGGCATTCAAAATCTTCACACCCGGTGGCGGATGAGTGAAGAGAAACGCTTGAGCGCTGAGGCGGAGCTCCTTGCGCGCAACGCCCAGCTCGAGGAGCTTCTGAAGAAATTGGAAGTCTTGCCACCGGCCACAAAGCGAGGGCAGGCAACTTGCGAAGACCTGCAAGACGGACTAACGAATTCGCAGCTTATCCTTGGCAAGCTCTCTGATCTGGCGAAGGAGCGAGACCGTCTGGAGAATGAGTTGCGTTCAACCGCCGACGATCTGGTAAAAAAAGGTTCGGACCTGAACATCCTCTTCTCCTCGCTCACTGAGATGACTGTGAGAACACAGAGTTTGCCCCAATAATCGTCCTCATAAGGATTACTTCTTTTAGCTGCTGTTTGAAACACCGGTTCGTTGCTGCGAGTGCGAATTATTAACTTCACCCGCCCGTAACCAGTTTCAATCGTTCTGAGCCAAGCGCGCAGCCCGGGAACCTTAGCCCTGCCATCCGACTAGGCATATTTTGTCCAAGGTGATTTGGTTCTTTCTCGGACACTACGATAAGGGGCATCGCATTCCCATCTTCAGCCCGGAACACAGTGCGCGAGAGCCAAGATGACTGATGGATTTAAAAGGTGAGGAGCAGAAAAAGAAAGAGCGGGAGGCCCATCGACCGCCCGCTCTTTCGCAAGCCGCTGTGCGGCTAGAGACTGTGGCGCCTATCTTTTCGTGATGGAATCCGCGTGGGCGGTCGGTGATGTGCCTCGGACGATCATGACCCGGTCACCAATAACAACATTGGTGCCACCAGCTGTCCCGCTGTCGGCATAGACGCGGTGCTCGGCGCCGTTTCTGTCGCGGACGACATAGGTATTGCCTTCGATTCCCACGACTTGGCCTTCTAGAATCTGTGCGCTATTTAGCTTGTAGAGCGTTTCAGCGTACGGCAAGGCTTCCGACGGGGGAGCAACCACCCGGGCGACCACCTTGTCGCCAGGCGAGAGATTTCCGTCCAGTTTTGTCGTGGCGTCGACATGCAGACGGATCTGCCGGCCGGAGAGATCGCGAATAATATAGCTGTCATTGTTGATTCGTAAAACCTCCCCTTCAATCGTTTGGGGACGCGGAAGGGGTGGTGCGGCTGCAGGAGTCAAGTCACTGGGGCGGCGTGTAATATTAGATGCATACGGTGCTGACGGACGATCGAAACGGGCAATGACATGGTCACCGACACCAATGTTGTCACGAGTCGTGCTCCGGTCGAAATAGACACGGAGATCGCGTCCATTTGAGTCGCGGACGATATAGGAGTCTGCGTCGACCCGAGTCACGTCTCCTTCAACAATGGTTCCGCTGGCCGCAATGGTTCCGCTGGCCGCGGGAGCCCCAAACCGCTGCTGCTCAATAATTCGTTGTTGGTCAAGGTCTGCCGCGTGTAGTTGTGCGCCTGCCGTGATTACTAGGGCAAACGCTGCCAGCCCAAGTGCAATTTTCATTGAAGCCTCCTTAGATTTCGAACCCACACTTTTTTTGATTGCCTATCGTGGGGATCGTAACAACCGTCATAAGGGGGAAACATTAGACAAATAATCATCGGTTATCTATGAAATATCCAATCGCGACAGTTTTCCTGCGCAGTTGGGATTTTTGTAGGTTGCCCGATCCGATTTGTTTTTGATACAGAGCGTGTCCGAGAATTTATGAAATGTGGAAAAGCGAATCAGTACCTGTACAAGGAGGGCGTTATGCCATACAGCCATATTGAAGATTTACCCAATGCCATGAAAAAGAATCTGCCAACTGGCGCGATGGAGGTATACCTGTCAGCCTACAATCAGGCGTGGAATACGTCGGCCCGGGCAAAGGATCAACGGACGAGCACCTTAGCTGGCAAGATTGCCCATCGAAAAGCATGGGAGGCAGTGAGGGACAAGTACCGAAAGCAAGGGGACGAATGGGTGCGGATCTACGGTTGAACCCGCACCCTATCAATGAGCGCGACCGGGGTCATCGGGCTCAGGCGCTCACCACGCCGTTTTTTCCCCTCGATTTCCTCGAGAGTGGTTTGAAAAGACATGAACCGTTCGGGAAAACCAGGGTGAGTGACGGCGAATGCGGGAGCATTGATTGATGGCTGCTGGCGCGCCAAACGCATCCAGAAAGCGCGCAGAAGACGTATATCATGGCCGGCGCGTGCGGCAACGTACAATCCGACGTAGTCGGCAGCCGTTTCGAAATCCTTTGAGAATGAGAATCGTGTTGCGGTTGCTGCGAGTTGAGCACGATTGCCGGTTTGAGCAGTGTACAACGCGTCCAAAACGTTGCGAAGCTGCACGTCGTCCGCATGGCCGAGCGCATTATGCGCAATTTCATGACCAATGACGAGGGCGAGTTCAGTCTCATTCGCACAAAAATCGAGCATACCTGTGGTCACGATAATTTTCGTGCCGTCGGAGAAGGCATTCATTACGCGACTTTCGACCAACGCTACGGGATAATTGCAGGCCTGTAGCGAGTACAGGTCTAACTCCCGCACGCCCTCCGTGCCTTTGACGACGAGATGGAGAGGCCCTTCATGGCGGCGCTCCAGGCGCCGCAGAATGTCGTCGGCATCTTCGGTGGTCTTATCGAGTAGCGATTCGCCTTCCATGCTGATGATCATCTCCTGCGGGTGGAGACCCCCGGCCCCGCCTGGAAGCTTTGGGTGAACGTAGCGGACGGTGACGCCCTGCTCTAGTCTGTAATACTGGATGGCCGCACTCAAATACTCCCCTTTGGATGCCTTGCTATATAGGCTTTTATCATGCAATTCGAATCCGTAGGCGGCATGCACATGCGTCTTACAGAGATCGGCTGCCTCGACTAATAAAGGCAAGGCCACGTCGTTTAGCCGATCGAGCTTAATTACAAAACGCGCGAAATTCTGACTAGGGTCGGGCAAGGAAGGCTGCGGAAGACCCCCGGCACAGCCGACGAGCCATCCGGCCAAGCTTAGCGCCAGAAAAAGGTGGGCAGATCGGCGGTGCGACACATCTAACTCCCCATGATGAAAAAGGGCACCGGTGATTGTAAGCGAGAACATCGGTGTTGTGGAAATGTCCGGCACAACCCTACTTCAGAGAGACAAACTTTTTTTATAGAGGCTGCAGCTGCGATGGTAGAATAATAACTGAAAGGAGGGTTTGCCATGGCCGATGAGACCTGTCCTAAATGCAAGATGCCACAAAAAGACTGGAAGGCGTTTGCGGGGAATGGCTTCACCAACCCCAAAGACGGGAAGAAGTATTGCTGTAGAGGCTGTGCTGAAAATATGGGATGTAGCTGTAAGTAAGAGTTTTTGGCGGCACAGATCTCGGACTTGCCCCGTTCTGGATGTGATTCCTTGCCAATAGAAGGCGAAGGGTATACCGATGGTTCCGTGCATTGGGGGTTCGATTAGTGGGAATGATCTTAACGGGGTCGTCTGGGCAAAGCAATGGCTGTCAGGTCGATCTAAAACGAGACTGGCTTTAGCCTGCCGGTGGGATCGGACCCTCACTTTTCATCGGGTCTTCAGCCAAAGCGCCAGATTTCGGCTCTCGACTTTTGACTATGGACCCCACAAGTGTAATGACCGCGGCGAAATGCCTCTAGGGGCATCGGGAACAAAAATTCACCCTTTTTCTCTCCGTAATTTTGGCCCGACATTTTCTATAGACTCACTCTGGTTTTGTCTAGTGCCTACGTCTTACCGCTTTGGTACGGTTATTTGTCATCGTTGATGATCTTCACACAAAGGAGGAGGCTGCATGAACCGAGATCAATTCAAAGGCCTATGGACCCAGTTCCAAGGCGAGTTAAAAAAGCAGTGGGGAAAGCTCACAGATGATGATCTTAAGCAGATCGAGGGGGACCACGATAAATTTATGGGTTTAATCCAACAACGCTATGGAGATAGCAAAGAAGAAGTCTCTAAATGGACCGACAAATGGTTTACGGAGTATGATGCTAAACGAAATGCCAAGAAGGTCTGAGTAAAGTCTGCTTCCCGGGCGGTGCGACACGGCCCGGGGAGCAGATTCGGTTGGCCCGTCTCGCGTTCAGTTTTATGTGATAAAACGGAACATGAGGGTCGACATCATCCACCGGAGTAGGACGATGCATCCAACAGAAAGGATGTAGGTTAGCGGAATCAGCGATAACGGTAGCATCGGGGTCACGGCAAAGGCGATAACTCCCCCTATCACGATTGCAGCGAATATACTCGCGTAGGCGACTACATCCCATGAGATACCTTGGATCAACTCACCTTCCCAAATGGCCGGAATTTCAAGGGCGCCGAATTTCTCCTCTAAAAACTTCATGCGATACGCCCCCAGGCTGATCGCGAGAGCAAAAGACAAGGTGCCCGCGGCAAGCAAGATTTTGTTATGGGGCATCCAACGGTACCAATTGTTGGCTACCAGGACAATAAGCAGTCCCATAGCAGCCGCCAGAACCAACCGTACCGTTTTCACTCCCATACGCCGCGCGGCCTTCCTTTCGCAAGTTTTAACCTATACTCTCTGTTGTACCATACTGAGTCACTACAGACAATATGCTAGGTAAATTAATGGGTTTTGGGGCTGCGGAATAACTACGGTCCTATGGCACGCACACGGAGGTGACTTATGAATAAGATCGGATTCATTGTCTTTGCATCCTTGCTCGGCGTAAGCCCGTTCACCCAGGCCGCGGATCCGAACATCCCGCCGACTAACCGCCCTGAGACCTTGGAAGGGCTGCCAAGGCCCCAGACATTGGAAGGGGAAGTGCTTCGCTTTGAGGGGAACTACTATGTCGTGAAAGACATTGCCGGCAAGCAGGTTCGCCTCTACACGGATACGAGCACGAAGATAGACGGCAATCTGTCTCCTGGAGACAAGATTGTGGCGCGCACGGCAGCCATGCCTGCGCAAGCTGTGCCGTACGCGACGTCCATCAATAAAGTAGACAACCCTCGGATGCTGGAGGGCAGGGTTGTGTCGATCAACCAGGGATACTATGTCATTGAAGATGGCAATGGCAAAGAAGTGCGCGTCTACGCGGATAGCGGCACGAGCACGGACGGCCCCCTTCAGATAGGGGACAAAGTGATCGCTCACACCGCGCAAATACCTGATGCTTACGCCGACTCAATCACGAAACGCTAACATGGAAACCCGTTCCGAGAACGGATAGGGACGCGGTTAGGCAACAACGGTTTCGCATCACGACATCGGCGCGGGAAGTCTCGTACCTCCCGTGCCGCCGTTCCTCACCACCACTCATAGCTGACGTCATACCTGCCTCATACGTAACCCATTGATAGTGACTCCCACCCATCGGGTTAATACCGTAGTTAGCCCGATTACCATTTAATAGGGCTATTCCCTAGTGTTGTTTTGTGCGTATGCTGTCCATGTAGGACGAAGAAACACCCATGAAAGTGCATTACGGCGATATGGTTTTTCTATTGTTCGTGTTAAGCGTCATGGGATTTGCC
>JBBRRL010000172.1:0-5579 GCA_038200775.1 Nitrospirales bacterium | reverse complement strand
GGCGTTCGCTCTCCAGGAACAGCTCCTGGGCGATTTCCGTGGCAGTCCTTCGCTGCAGCAATCGAAAGACGATTGCGAGACCGAGGCCTACACTGACCCCAAACACAAATACGAGCGCTGTCGATACCAGGTCCATAAACGAGACCCTAGCGCAACCTGTGGGGGCATGTCAACCGGTGTACGCTATAGAGAGGTGTCAGCAGGCGGCTACCTTTCAAAGGGTTACGAAACAAAGAGCTATTTTTTCATCTACTCCTGGCGAAGGACCGGCAATGGCTTCAGCCCGAGGATGCGGAACGTCGATAACACTCCGACACTGACAGTTATCACGACTGTGGCGACTATTCCAAAGGCCGTGGCAATTGGCTGGAAGAGCCAGCTGAGATCAAAAATCCAATACACGGCCCCCCAGGAGAGAAGGGTGGCGAGTAACGCACCCACCAGTCCAGCAGCCCCGCCCAAGAGGCTATATTCTGCGAGAAACATGGCAGCCAGGGTCCGCCGACGCGCCCCAAGTGACTTGAGAATCATTGCATCATAGATCCGCTGATACCGGGTGGCAGCCAAGGACCCTGCTAACACAATGAGGCCAGCCCCAATAGCGAGAATCGCCATAAGCCTGATGACGAGGCTGATGCGATCCATCACCCGTCGAACCGAATCCAGAATATCCCGAATATTGATTGCGGAAACATTGGGAAAAGCCGCGACGACGGCCTGCTGGAGAGCGACCTCTTCGGCTGGCGCCACATGGGCCGTCGCCACGTAGGTCATTGGTGCGCCGTCCAGGGCTCCTGGCTGGAAGATAAAATAAAAGTTTGTGGACAAATTTCCCCAATCAACTTTTCTAAGGCTCGTCACGGTGGCCTTCACGACTGTCCCTTGAATATCAAATGTTACTGATGAGCCTAGATCCAAGCCGAGATGATGGGCCGCCTCCTCTTCAACCGAGACTTTTAATTCGGCGGGATCACGGCGCGCGTCCCGTTCCCCTCCCCACCATTGCCCTTTCAGCAGGACATTGCCTTTCGGAAGGTCCCGCTGAAACGTCAACACGTACTCCCTCGTAAAGTACCACCCATGCTCTTGTTTCTCGCGGCCCTCGGGCTGGATTACTTCCGAATTTATCGCCGAAAGGCGCGAACGTACGAGTGGCGTCAACTGTACGTCCTGCTGCCCGTGTTGAGCCAGTAGGCCGGCGAAGGCTTGTTGCTGATCCGGTTGGATATCAATAAAGAAATAGGACGGGGCATCCTTCGGGACGTTCTCTCCAATCTCCCACAACAGGTTTCGCTCTACGAGATGCAATGCCAGGATGACCATCACTCCGATACCGAGAGACACGACAACGGTCCTGGCTTGACTTCCCGGCCGGTGGAGATTTGAGACAGCTTGACGCCACATTAGGGAGTGAAACCGCGGCAACCTGCGGGCTCCCCGGATCATCGCTGAAGCCGTCACATGCAGAACCCCAAATGCCACGACCAGAGCGCCGATGAAAAGGCCCGCGACCCTCCATGAGTCAGCCTCCCACAAGGCAAGGGCGGCAAGCGCACATGCCACCGCCCCGATGGCGACCCACACGGCTGCAGTTGGAGATTGACTCGAAACCGAAGCGACGTCCTTTCGAAAAATGATATTCGGACGGAGCCGCCGTGCCTCCAGCAGCGGCCAAAGAGCGAATAACGTCGTCGTCAGCACGCCCATCAGAATCCCCCGCACCACTGGCATTGGCAGGAGGTGAAACTCCGGCTCGACGGTCAGCCACTGTCGCAAGAGCGGCGGCAGAACAAATTGAAGTCCTGCGCCCACCAGCGCACCCGCGCAACTCGCAAGCAGCCCCATCAGCACGGTCTGGAGCAGATAGATCTGCAAAATATGACGGGGAGTCGCCCCGAGAACTTTGAGCACTGCAATGGTCTGGATCTTCTCTTTAAGAAAGGCCCTGATATTCGTGGCCACCCCTACGCCCCCTACCATCAGCGCAATGATACCGACGAGCCCGAGATACATCGTGAGTTGGCGCAGAAAACGTCGCAGCATGGGCTGCGCGTCTTGATAGTGCCGGACCCGCACCGTCTTGTCCGAAAAACGTTGCGCGAGTTCTACCTGAAACCTCTCGGCGTCTACCCAATCGGGAAGCTTGAGCAGATAGCGATTCGTAATACGACTGCCGGGCTGGACAAGGCGCGTCGCGCGCAAGGCGTCTTGGGATATGAGGGCACGCGGCCCCAAGCTGAAGGCTCCCGCCGCCCGGTCGGGTTCTTTCCTGAGGATCCCCGCGATCCTGAGCTCGGCTTGGCCGATCTTTACCATCTCACCAATTTTTTTATTGAGCCGGATCAAAAGACTCTCTTCGACAAGGACATTCGGGCCTGCAAACAGCAACGCCAACGCGCCGTCTGGCTCCGTGCGTAGACTTCCGTAGAACGGATAGCCCCGCTCGACCGCCTTGAGCTCAACTAGCTGAGTGCGCCCTCCAGCCGCCGCCATTGCGATCAACTCGCTCACCTGCATATGATTGATTCCCTTTGGCTTCAATTCTTCCAGGACTGCTCGCGCTTCCGGCGTGAGGGGCCGAGTCGCACGCACTTCGATGTCGGCGGCCATTAAATTGCGCGCTTCCCGCTGGATCGCGCCTTGCAGATTCGAGGCAAACAATGCGACCGCTACGAGAGCGGAGACGCCCAGAGCGATCGAGATAAAGAAAAACACGAAGTGACGCCAGGCCCCTCGTGTTTCCCTCCATGCCATCCGGTAAGGAAATCGATTCACAGTACAGAATCCACGTTGGGTGTCCGGAGATCATCTGCTGCCACCCGGCCATCCTGGAGCATGACAATGCGATCGGCGCGGGCCGCGAGATCGGGGTCGTGAGTGACAAGCACGAGTGTGCTGCCGTAATCGCGGTTGAGGCCTATAAGCAATTCGATGATCTGGCGGCCCGTAGCAGAGTCGAGATTGCCTGTCGGCTCGTCTGCGAGAAGAACGGACGGTTTATTAGCGAAGGCTCTTGCCAGGGCCACCCGCTGTTGTTCACCTCCAGAAAGTTGCACAGGATAATGGCCCGTGCGTTCGGACAGACCCACCATGTCCAGCAGTTCGGCGGCGCGCCTCTGAGGGTCTGAATCTCCCGCAAGCTCTAACGGCACCCCCACATTCTCAAGCGCCGTGAGCGTCGGAAGGAGGTGGAATGATTGAAACACGTACCCGATATGTTCAAGCCGAAAAGCCGCAGCCTTATCCTCGGGTAAGCGGGTGATGTCCACATCGTGGACACGGATCTCGCCCGTTGTCGGCGTGTCAAGTCCGGCCATCAATCCCAGCAGGGTGGACTTGCCGCTTCCCGATGGGCCGATAACCGCCAGGAACTGCTTGGCCGGGATCTCGAGCGTGATATCCTCCAGCACAAGGAGCTCCCGGCTGCCGCTGCTGAACCGCATCGAGAGGTTGCGGATCTGAATCATGCACCATATTATACTGGACATGAGATGGCTCCTAAGTATCTTGGTTTTCCTGGCTGCTTGTGCCTCGGGGTGCAAACAACCTATTGGTTCACCCCCGCCAAAAGTGCAGGGGACCAGTGTCGACGCGCGTCCCGGTGTGGGAGCCCCGCCCCCCTCAAATGCAGCATTCCGGCCGGAAGAACGGATTCTCGTCGCTTTCGGTAACAGCCTGACCGCAGGCCTTGGTGTCGTTTCCACAGAGACGTACCCTGCCCGGCTGCAGGAAAAATTGTCGTTGTCTGGTTACCGATATCGGGTGGTCAATGCGGGCGTGAGCGGCGATACGACAGCGGGAGCGTTACGGCGCGTCGAATGGGTTCTTAAAAGTAAACCTGACATCGTGATTCTCGAACTGGGCGGCAATGATGGCTTGCGCGGCCTAGACCTCAACGATACGCGCGCGAACCTGTCCCTGATCATTCAGCGGTTCCAGGCCGTGGGGGCGAAAGTGGTCCTCGCTGGGATGAAACTTCCCCCAAACTATGGACCTGCCTACACAGGATCTTTCCAGGGGATGTATGTCGACCTCGCAAAACTTTTTAATATCCCGTTAATTCCCTTTTTCTTAGAGGGTGTCGCGACGAAGACCGATCTGAATCAGGCCGATGGCATTCATCCGACCGGTCCGGGATATGCCGTGGTTGTTGATACGATGTGGCCTACTCTCCTGCCTCTGCTCAAAAAGTAAAACCTCAATTTTTCTTACACGTTGACACGCCTCCTACCCGATGCTATATTTCCGACCCCGGGGCCATACATGACCTGCCCACTGACCGCTTCTGGCTCAAATCAACGGGCCAGGGCCCACCGAATTTATCAGATGTGATTGGAAGGGACCCTCATGGGTGAAGTGAATACAGGGGGCGCGCCAAACCCAGAGCCTGCCAAAGGCCAGGAGGATCTTATTCCCACCGTTAAGCACACCATTGCCATTAGTAGCGGCAAGGGGGGCGTGGGAAAATCCACCGTCGCGGTGAACTTGGCTATCGCACTCTCGCAATTGGGCGCTAAGGTCGGCCTCATGGATGCCGACATGTACGGGCCCAACGTGCCCATGATGATGGGAGTTCGAAAGCAGCCGGAGCAGCAGGAAGGCAAATTGCTCCCGGCTGAAAGCCATGGCGTCAAGCTGATCTCGATGGGATTTTTCGTTCCGGAGGAGACACCATTGACGTGGCGGGGACCCATGATTCACACCGCCATTCAACAGTTTTTCCGTGATGTTCTCTGGGGTGAGTTGGACTACCTTTTAATCGATCTTCCGCCAGGGACCGGGGACGCGCAGCTCAGCATCTCCCAACTGGTTCCTCTCTCAGGAGCGGTGATCGTGACAACGCCGCAAGAGGTCGCTCTTCATGACTCGCGAAAAGGCTTGGTCATGTTCCAAAAAGTTAACGTACCGTTGCTGGGCATCATCGAGAACATGAGTTATTTCGTGTGCGGAAAGTGCGGTGAGCGTACCGAAATTTTCTCATATGGCGGCGGGGAACGAGCCGCTGAAAAGCTCGGGATTCCGTTTCTTGGTCGCATTCCCATTGATCCCGCTATCCGTGTGGGCGGAGACAACGGAATGCCCATTGTCGTCGCCAATCCAAGCTCACCCCAGGCGAAAGCTTTTACGGAAATCGCTTCGACCCTTATCGCGCGCCTTGGGAGTAACGTATGTGAATCCGATGCTCCCAAACCCATCGAGACCCTGTTGCAGAAGCTCAAGCGCCCTCAATCTGGTGCCTCATCCCACTAAACCAGATGCTCCCTTTGATCACCTATTTCAGCTTTTTGAGCAGGCCGCTTGATATCGGCTGTACACCGGCCGGATGCGACAGGAGCTTACGGCCGTCACAGTGCCTGTTCCCGTCCCCGTTGCTCCTGGGAGGAGTATTTCTTTGGCTCTTTAGCATTGTGATGGCCACTCCCTCCACTGCCATAGAACCGCGAGCGGGGCTCTGGTCGGCCGGCATTGCAGCAGGAGTCCTCGGCGATACGCCTTCAGGCACGAGTAGAGAGACCTCCTTCGCTCTGAATCTGAATGCGGATCGTTTCATTGATCCCAATGTCTCGATTGGACCCTTG
>JBBRRL010000171.1:0-5585 GCA_038200775.1 Nitrospirales bacterium | reverse complement strand
GGGGGGATTGCCGGCGGTCACGATATTCACGGTATGCGGCACCGTGTCATGGACCTGCACCACCATTTCGCGGAAGCTCCCATTGACACCATAGCCCACCGGCTCGACCGTATGGATGTCCGCGACCGGCCCGCTCCGGATCTCTTTCCCGGTCTTCGGATCGTGATACGTCGAGCCGACCGGTTCCACGATCAATGTCCCAAACCCGCCGTGGGGCCACGTCGTTGCGCCGAAGGCATGATCGTGCCAGAATACTGTTCCCACATCGGCATCAGCCCAGACGCGCTGGCGGACAAATTCTACCGTGACAATGTCGCCCTTCGGGTGATCGAATTTGAGCGGCTTGTCGAACGTGATCGTATTCCCCTTGATCGCCGCGATGCGCTGAATCTCGTTTCCCTTCACATTGTTCACACCGACCAGCAGCAACGTCTTCGGATGGTACTGCGAGGCATTTTTTACCGTGATACTTTTGGCGCCTTTGCCCGCCGCTGCAGTCACCAGCGAATTCATCGGCGTCGGCAGGCCCTTCTTCTCCTTCTTGTCCAAGAGGGTGAACGGCCGCACCGACTGCTCATACGACATGCCGGTGATCACGCCGTCCGTTGACTGGTTATCGAACTGAAGAAAGTGCGGGTGGATATTGATCTTCGAGGATTGGAAGTTTGTGAAGTCGTCGTCCTCCCATTCACTGGTCAATGTCCAGTCCACGCAGTCGTACACACTCGCCCGAAACACCAGCGGAAGTCTTAGATCGTTGTTCTTTCTGACCGCCGCCTCTTCCTCATGCAGCACGTAGATAAGACCCGTCTTGTCCACGATCGCATCTTCTTTTCCATGAGCCTTGCTGATCTCGATCGGAACTTTAATGAAATGAATGTTGTAGTACTTCCGCCCCGCATTCTCAGGGCAGAGGCTCCAGATCCCGTTTTCGCCCGGTTTGGCCGGATCGATGCTCTCCGTACCGTCGTCGTTCTTGCGGATCATTTCCAGCCAAGGCGCGGGATTGTGGTCATGAGAAAACATCACGCGCTTGCCGAAATGCGGCTTGAGGAGAGGAAATGCGACTTTGCCGGTGGCCGGCTCGAAAAGGACCGGCATCCGCTCGCCAGGCTTGGGAGATTTGTACCTCGGATTGGCAATCGTGCTCTCCTTCTCGGTCATCGCCGTCTTGCCATCCCAGGTCCAGTCCATCACGGTGGCATCATAGGAGAGGATCTGTTCCTTCTCATCGGTCTTGTGGCCAGGCAATCCCTGGTTGGGCATCTGCATTTCAACCCAATCCTTGATCGTCACCACGGCCGGGTTGGTCTTCCAGTTGGACTTGCCTTTCTCCACGATTTTGAACGTCTTGCCGAACCAGTCCAGGGTCTTGCCGATCAATTTGTCCGACTGGATGCCCGCCTTCATGCGACCTTTTCTGTCGGGCAGTTCCCGAAGATCCGGCATGACGTCATTATGCAGTTCACCGTCCTGCATCGTGTTGTAGACCCGCCAGTAACCCCACATTCCGGACACGTAGTGATGCGCCACATGGCAATGGAACAGGAAGTCTCCGGCCAGTTGCTGGCACAGGCCGGATCCACATTCCGTGTCCAGATCGAAGGTTTCTGAAGGGCCGATAACCTGCACGTCCACACGATCCGACTTGGTCCGGACCACCGGATATTTGACCGGCCCGTTTTTCGCCGCGAACCACAGAGGCATCTCGTCGCTGGAGCGCGGGCTGCGCAACCACCTGATGGTGCCGCCGTGGGGGTGATGCGAATGAAACACCTCGGAGCCGCCGTGCACCAGGCGATACTTCGCCGGATCTCCCAGGTAGGAACGGGGTATGGTCGTCGGCGCGTCCCCAAAGGTATAGGAGCTATACCCCATGGATTCATCTTCAAAGCCGAAATACTCGTGCTGCTGGTGCATCGGATTGATGCCGAACGGCTCGCTGCGATAATTCAGCGCGCGTCCACCGGGACGATAGGTATCCGTGAGCGGGTCCCGCTGGGGAAGGAAATCGCCCTTTTTATTGACCGGACGGAACGCCTCGTCGCCGACTTCATGGTAAATGATCACGAACTCGCGGAAGTCAGGGCCGGCGCCGTTCTGAATGATCGCCTGCCAGCCGCTCGCCATTTCCGTCGGTTCACCCTTGCCGATCGGATCAAGATACTTCGACCCACGGGGCTCCACCACAAAGGTCCCGAAGAGGCCCATCACCGTCAACTCACGGTCATTGCTATAGGTATGGAATTGCCGGCCGCCCTCTTGGGTACTGGGGAGGATGTACCATTCCATCTCCACACTCTTGTCTTTGGCCACGATGGCATCGGAATTCGTGGTCGTCGCGGGCTTGCCGGTTGCGCTGATAATCATGCTGGAACCGTGGATGTGCAGACTGACGGCCTCGCCGCCTTCCAAGGCGTTTCGCAAGGTGACCTTTACGCAATCGCCCTGATTCCCACGGAACACCAGCGGTTGGATCCAATCCCCCTGCAGGCCGTTGCTCACTGCGCCGGTATCAAATGGGTCCTTCTCGTTCTCCCGCCCCGCCTTGTTTTTGGCCTCTTCCTCGCGGACTTTCGCAATGTTCTCGGTGAGGACGTACATATAGCCGGGATAAAAATCCAGCCATTGATTCAGGCTGATCTCAACATTAATAGCTGAAATATCGTACTTCTTGACGGGGGCCGTGGAGGGGCAACGCCCGCCCGATTGCGCGACCGGTTCACCGGTGCTAGGGGAAGCCAGCAGAAATCCCTGGCCATCATACTGGTGCATCGTGGACATGCCGTTGAATAACCCGGTGTTGGACAGCTTCCCATCCTGAGCCTGCCTGGTCATCTGGTCCATCAGGCGATTGTGCTGCATCTCGACCATCGCGGCCCGATTGGGCCGGCCCTCGATGGTGTTCTCCACGATGATCTGCCCTTTCAGCTTCTGCGCCCAGGGCTCTTGGGAGTTATCGATCATTCCCATCGCAGCATGATTCGCAGCGCTATGCGACTCGTGACCCGTCGGCGTTTCCACGTCGGCCGCACCGGCTAAAGAGCCGGCGAAGAGCCAGCCGCCAAACACGAGAGACACAACAAATGTGGGAAGATAAAAACGACAAGGTACTGAAGGTTTCATGGCCGAGCCTCCTAGCAACGTGACATAATTATTCTACGATTAGAGACAGAGAAGACGTTCATGTGAAGACTTAATTATAGTAGCGGAATCCTGCGTGAGTACTTCCGTGAACGAGGAAATCTTACGAAAGTAGTGGAAGGAAAGCAAGAGTATTGTCATTCTGAAACATTAATAATCCCCAGGCCATGCACAGTCGCCGATGGAGCGGAGTTGGCTGTTCACGTCATTCGTATAGGCAGTCTGCGGTCGCAGGGCGAAGGCTTGCGACTCGGCACAGTAAGAAGACCTCCACGAGGCGTGCGCAAAGCGGATTATGCGGACCAAGACTATTTCGATGTGTGGTTTCCAGAACTGGCACCCAGCGCAAAGCTGGTCAACTGGGCCCTCTCGGAACCGTTCACGGAACAACGGTGGGTCAATTACGCCAAAAGCTACCGCCGCGAAATGCATGCCCCTGATCGTCAACGCACGCTCCAGGTACTCGCGCGGTTGTCACATCAGACGAACTTTTCTGTGGGCTGTTACTGCGAGCGTGAGGACCGGTGCCATCGGTCACTTCTGCGCGAGCTTCTGGCGGAGCACGGCGCCAAGATCGCGACAGGAAAAACTCGACCGGCGAAACGAAAACGGCTTGCTAAACGCCAATAAAAGACTGAGACTCACGCACCACGAATAGCTGGACCAGAAAAAGGCTATGTCGGATCCACCATTTATCGATCCCGTAAGTTCCGAGGACTCTTCGCCTCTTCAGGAGCCGGAAGTGAGTCCTCCTGTTCTCACAACCCGTTGGTATTACCGCCATTTTTTTCCTGTCCGTCTTAGCCACTGGATCAATGTGGTCTGCGTTCTGATTCTCATCATGAGCGGCTTTCAGATCTTCAACGCGCACCCCGCACTCTATTGGGGCAATCGCTCCGATCGCGATCGTCCTATCCTGGCCATGACGTCGGTGAAAACCGAAAGCGGCGAGCGTAAGGGAATTACAATGGTGGCGGGGCATGTGTTTGAGACCACTGGCGTGCTCGGACTCTCCGGGGAAAGAGCACGGGGCTTTCCCAGGTGGGCCACGCTTCCGGGCGCCCAATGGCTTGCCCTGGGCCGGCGATGGCATCTCTTCTTCGCCTGGATTTTTGTAATCAACGGAGTCCTCTTCGGGCTCTATGCTTTTCTCAAAGGGCACTTCTGGAGGAATTTGTTTCCCCACTGGAAGGACCTTCAAAATATCGGCAAGAACATAGTTGACCACCTGTTCTTCCGGCACCCCTCAGGGGAAGAAGCCAAGCACTATAACGTGCTGCAGAAAATCGCCTATACGGTCGTGATCTTTGGATTGGGCCCGCTGATCGTGCTCACCGGACTTGCGATGTCCCCATCCATTGATGCCGCCTTTCCGGCCCTTCTCACCGTTGTCGGCGGGCGGCAATCCGCGCGGACGATTCACTTTTTGGCCTGTTTCGCCCTTATCGGCTTCATCGTCATTCACCTCAGTCAGGTCATCATCACCGGGCTCTGGAATAATCTCAGATCCATGGTCACGGGCTGGTACACCGTCCGGGAAAGTGGAGAGGCCCATGAAAAGACAACTTCGGATTGATCGCCGTCGGTTTCTGCTCGGCGCCGCGCAGGCCGCCGGATTGTTGTTGCTGGGCGGGTGCGACAATCTGTCCCGGAGCGACTGGTTTCCGCGATTGTTGAGCCAGGCAGAGGGCCTCACCCGAAGGGCGCAGCGCCTTGTGGTGGGCCGCCGCGCCATGGCACAGGAATATGCAGAATCTGATCTGTCCCCCGTATTCCCATCGAACGGAACCCGCGACCCGTACGATGCGGGTTACCAGGCCTTGGCCGAAAAGAACTTTGTGGACTGGAGATTGGAGATCGGCGGCCTCGTGAAAAGCCCCGCCAGTTTTTCGCTCTCAGAACTGCGGCAGTTTCCGTCGCGCACGCAGATTACCCGGCACGATTGCGTCGAGGGATGGAGCGCAATCGGCAAATGGAAGGGCGTCCCGCTGCACGAGCTCCTTGTACGCGTGGAACCGCTTTCGTCAGCACGTTATGCCGTGTTCTTTTGCGCAGACCCGGATGATGACGACCGTTACTATTATGAAAGCATTGATTTCGAGGACGCCCATCATCCTCAGACCCTCATTGCCTATGAGCTGAACAATCAGCCCCTGCCCATCGCGAACGGCGCACCCGCACGCCTGCGCGTCGAGCGGCAGCTTGGTTACAAGATGGCGAAGTACCTGATGCGGATCGAGTTGGTCGACAATTTCGATTCGATTGCCGGAGGAAAAGGCGGGTACTGGGAGGATCAGGGTTACGAATGGTACGCCGGCATCTAAATTCTTTACCATCTCCCCGTTGAGGGAGAGGGTGAGGGGGTCTTCATCCGGTCACCCCGAGCCTATCGAAGGGCTCTTCACATCCTCGCCCCAATGATAGAGAGGGAGAGGGTGAGG
>JBBRRL010000170.1:0-5588 GCA_038200775.1 Nitrospirales bacterium | reverse complement strand
CAGGCGGTGAACAGCGGGCGTCAGTTGACCTTGGAGGATATCAAGTCGAGCTTTGGCCAATATTTCTGGGATGTCATTAGCGTGGGGTTTGTTATCTGGCTGCCGATTATGATCATCGACCAGGGCGCCGCGGCAAATCCCTATGGTCCCTTCCTTGCCGCCGCGATTTTCCTATTATTGTTCATCCTCCTGAACCCTGCCCCTGAAGTGATCTATCAAGTGCGCCCCGGCTCCCCGCTGGACGTCATTCGCCTGAGCTACGAGTTCATCGTGCAGAACTGGATCGAGTGGTTTTTGCCCTTAGCGTTGGTCGTCGCTCCCTTCGGCCTGTCATTTTTCTTCACGATCTCGGAGCGGATGGGCCGGGGAGCGCTGCTGGACTTTTTTCAGATCCTTGCCCTCCCGTTTCAGCTGCTGCAGGCCGGCCTCAGTTATCTCGGTCTGCCGAGCGTCGTGAGCCTGATGCTTGTGATCGTGCTCACGCCTCTGGCGACGGTCGCCATGCTGATCTTTCGCGGGCATCTCTTTGCGGCCTTGAATGGCTCATCAAGACGAAAGCGCGCTTTCCTCGAGCGCCCGCCTTAGGTAATGCTTCACTGTGTCGTGAAATTCTCTGTCGCGTAACTCGACCAACGCTCAACGCGGTCGTCTGTTTCTGAAGCGTCGAGAGTGAGTAGTGAGGAAAAGTAAGTCCGATAAAATCCGCGATCCCGGGTGAGCAGTCGGTCAGCTTGTAGAGATGCATGCGCATCGATCAAAAAATGGGCCACGACGCGATTTCGCTGGCCACCGTGCCTGCCGTAGTTCTTCCAAAAGATGCCGGCGGCAAGCGCTGTCGGCTGCGTTATTGAACTGAACCCTACACCCAAGCGAGTCAGAGCTTCTTGAGCAGTCTCCGTTGAGGGGAAAAGCTTGCCGTTTCTGCCCAAACGACCTCACAGGCGATAATACTGCCTTCAGTGATGCAGGATCGAATTGCTGACTTTGATCGAGGTCCAAACGTGGAATCCGTCTCAAAGATGTCTAACAGGACTTTGGTGTCAACGGCGGTGATCACTCAGCTTCGGCGGATCCGCGTAACCACTCTGATCGGTGGGACGCTTCAGTTTGAGGACACCGTACACGGTTTCCACCACGTCCTCTGCAGGTGCTTTTGTTTTGACTAATTTCCCGTGATCATCACGAAAATCGAGGACTTGTCCGGCTCGGATTCCGAGCCTATCGTGAAGCGCCTTGGGGATCGTGACCTGACCTTTCTCTGAAACGATAGTTTTCATACCAGAATGGTAGG
This sequence comes from Nitrospirales bacterium, assembly GCA_038200775.1. Taxonomy (GTDB): domain Bacteria; phylum Nitrospirota; class Nitrospiria; order Nitrospirales; family NS-4; genus NS-11. Next base: position 4,297 of record JBBRRL010000170.1, on the reverse strand, counting down.
AGTTCTACTTAAAATGTCATGAGTACGCCGGAGGCAACGAATTGTCCCGACTGACTCCGGGCCGCGGCGAAAGTGAGCTCAACGAGGGATGGGAGTAATGGCGGGGGCTTTGGGGACAAGGCTGTCTTGCGGCGCCGGCCTCGGAATAAGAGCTCTACTCGGCGGGCTGAGGGTGGGTGGAATGCGGTGCAATCTACGTGTCTTGACGGGGTCCAAAGGGGCGGTGTAGCTTCTGCTGATGGGAAGCGGACATAGCCAGGCCAGAGTTGCTCTGGTCAATATGCCGTTCAGCTCGAGCAAGTACCCATCTATTCAACTGGGAACGCTGTCTTCGCTCCTGAAAGCCCACGGCATCGACGTCAAGAGCCATCACCTCTACCTGCATTTTGCCTACCAGCTGGGCGTGCCCCTCTACGAAAGCCTGTGCGAAAAACGGGGGCTGCTCGGCGAATGGCTGTTCTCGCACCTCCTGTTCCGCGACAATCCCAAGAACGCCGTCTACCCCAGCACGTTTAGACCGATCTTTGAAGACACCTGCCGGGAAACCGGTTGTCCGCCTTCATATCTTCTGGACCTCAAGACTTCGGGCGCCCCGCAATACCTCACGCGCATGCTGACGGAGATCGAGTGGGGGAAATATCAGGTGGTCGGTTTTACTTCCACCTTTGATCAGAATGTCGCGAGCCTCACCATGGCGAAGCTGATTAAGGACCTCTATCCTTCCGTGAGAATTGTCTTTGGCGGCGCGAATTTTGACGGCGAGATGGGACTCGAGCACTTCCGGGCCTTTCCCTGGATCGACTATGTGGTGGTCGGGGAAGGGGAAGAGGTCTTTCCAGCGCTGGTAAAACAGCTTCTCGCCGGAAAAGAGGACAGCTTCGGACCTGGCGTCGTGTACCGCCGCGGCGGGATGATGATGTTTCAGCCCAATGAGCGGCTCTTCTCAGAGTTTGAAAAAACCGGCCCTCCGGACTATGACGATTACTTTGAGCTTTTGCGTGACCTCAATCCGCAGTTCGCGGAAGGCTTGAATAAGATCCTGCTCTATGAGGCCGCCCGCGGGTGCTGGTGGGGAGAAAAGCATCATTGCACCTTTTGTGGACTGAACGCCCAAAGTATGACCTTTCGCTCAAAGTCCGCCGGGCAGGTGGTCAACGAGATGAGGCAACTGTCGAGCCGCTACAACACGACGCGCTTCCGCTTTGTCGACAACATCATTGATATGAAATACATCGAGGGTCTCTTCGCCAAGCTTGCCGAGGAACGCTATGACTTCGAAGTCTTCATTGAAACCAAGAGCAATCTCAGCAAACGGCAACTCCAAACACTCGCGCACGGCGGTGTGAGATCGTTTCAGCCCGGCATCGAGAGCTTGAGCCTCAATCAGCTGAAGGAGATGAAAAAAGGCGTGACGCCGCTGCAGAATCTCATGGCGTTGAAGTGGGCGAGCTACTACGGCATCGAGACACTCTGGAACATTCTTCTAGGCTTCCCCGGAGAGACCGAAGAGGACTATCGGCGGCAGATAGCGTTGATCCCCTCGCTCTTTCATTTTCAGCCCCCGCTGAGCGTCGGGGAGCTTTGGCTCGAGCGCTTTAGCCCGTACTTCAAGTGGCCTGCCGACAATGGGATCCGCATTACCGGTCCAGGCCTGGCCTACGAATACGTCTATGACCCTCAGGTCGTGGATCTGGGAAAAATAGCCTATGATTTTGAGTACGAGCTGCTCGAGAAGAAGGTCGACCCCGGCTTGATCGAGGAATTGACGCACCTCACGGCGGAATGGAAACGCCGTCACGCCAGCGACGATAAACCCTTCCTTCTCTATGCCAAGGCAATTGATTTCGTGACGGTCTTCGACGGGCGTTCTGAGCAACCTCACAAAGAACGGTACGACTGGCCGCACGCCTTCATCATTGACTTCTGCAACGAAGCGCCGAAATATCTGGATCAGCTGAAAACCGGGGTCCAGGAACATAGTCAGGAAGGCAGCTTTGATGATGGAGAGGTGGAGCAGGCCGTCCACGATCTACTTAGAAAGCGCATGCTCTATGAAGAAAGCCAGCGCTATTTCACTCTCGCGCTTCCGGTCAATCAGACGCACTAACGATTTTCTGCTGTTGACGTCAGCCTTCGAGTGTAACCTCACGGTCCCGGCGCCCGAGAAAGAGGTCGGCAATGACGGCGCATTCAAGGCCAAAGGGGAGATAGCCCGCATAGCCAAGGACCGGCATTTCGAAGAGCGAAAATCGGTGCACATACGGGACAGCGTATTGCCAGTGCGCCAGGCTCTTCGAGTTCCATAATTCCCAAAGCAGACCGCAAGCGAGCCCTGCCAAAGCCGGCAACCACACTGCTCGCCAGTCGCCGTGCCGCAGTTCTGTGAACGGGGACGCGCCGCCGAACAACACCTGCAATGATCCCATTACCAGCAGTGGCGCGATCCATAGGAGGGAGAAGAGGGCATTAGGCCAGACCCCCAGTCCCGTGAGCCCCGCACTTGCAGCCGCCAAAATTGCAACAGCCAAGATCCTTCCGTGCCGGACTCGAATAGGCATAGGTCCCTGGAGCGCGCCCGTGAGACGCGGAAAGCTGGCCAACCATTGCGACGTGCTCAGCACGGCCGGCAACACCGTCGAGAATGGCATGGTGGCGTAGATGAAGTACTCCAGAGGGGTGAACTCCGAAAGTCCGATGTAGCGCCAGTTCTGCACGAACCGGTTCAGATACTCAAAGTACCACCAGAAGGCAGCACTGAGGAGAAACAGCCACGCAAAATATTTCGTGCGGTCCAGCAGAAGGCAGTGGCCGGTTCGCCGGAAGGTCCAGGCGTTAATCAGAATGATGTAGCCGATCCAAATCGGGCTGAATGTAAACCCCTGCCAGTCCTGAAACCACGAAAAACGGGACCATGCCAGCGCCCAGCCGGCTGATAACACCGCGATGCCGAGGTACCCCCACCATGGAAATCGCTGACGGATGTGCACTTCTTCACTGTGAGTCCGTGCTGAGACTACCCGAAAGATAAGAGGAGCAATCATCAGGCCCACGAAGATGGCCAATGCGAAAAAGACCGGCCAGGAGAAACCTTCATGGCTCACATATTGAGTGATGGGGGGAAACTCCAGATATCGTGACACGGGGTACCCGGCCAGCAGGACGCCCAATAAAGGCAGTCCGACGAGGAGCAGGGGCAGGAGAGAAAATTTAAGGGCTAGGGGGAGGTGCCTGCTGTGGTGTGTGTTGAAGTCGTGGATACGAGAAGAACGAAGCGAGACGGCCTGAGGATTTATGATGGGACGCCGTGCGGCAGGGCAGTATGGAGATACTGATCCACACTTGCCGCCATTTTCCTGCCTTCTGCGATCGCCCAGACGATCAATGACGCCCCGCGTCTGACATCGCCGCCTGCAAAAACACCGGGGAGGCTCGTCATGTAATTGTGATCCACTTTGACATTGCCACGGGCGTCGTATTCGACGCCCAAGCTATCCAGGAGACCATTCTTCACGGGGCCTGTGAAACCCATGGCCAACAAGACCAGATCCACGTTAAATACAGAGTCGCCGCCGGAAACCGGACTGAATTGGCCATTCTCCAGCTTCACGCGTTGCGCATGCAGCTTCGTCACATGGCCGTTGTGTCCGGTCAGCTTTGTTGTGGATAGGCTCCACTGTCGGTCGCATCCCTCTTCATGCGCGTGGGAGGTGCGAAGCTGCATCGGCCAAAGAGGCCAGGGAGTGGAAACGCCGCGCTGAGGCGGGGGCTCGGGAAGCAACTCGAACTGATGGACCTCCACGGAGCCCTGCCGGTGCGTGGTGCCGAGGCAGTCTGAACCTGTATCCCCGCCGCCGATGATGACCACACGCTTACCTTTTGCAGTAATGGGCTCGTCCGCCAGGCTTTGCCCCGCATTGCGCTTGTTCTGCTGCACGAGATAATCCATCGCGAGATGAACTCCCTTCAACTCGCGACCTGCAACCGGCAGCTCGCGCGGTTGCTCGGCGCCCATGGCCAGACACGCCACGTCAAAGCGGCGACTCAGTTCCTCACCGCTCATGTCCACACCGATGTTGGCGTTGGTTTGAAACTCTACCCCCTCAGCCTTCATCTGCTCGAGCCGGCGGTCGACGACCCATTTTTCCATTTTAAAGTCGGGGATGCCGTACATGAGCAGCCCTCCGATCCGATCCGCCTTCTCAAAGACGGTGACGCGATGTCCCGCACGCGCCAGTTGCTGCGCACAGGCCAGCCCCGCCGGCCCAGACCCAACCACGGCCACCGTCTTGCCGGTCTG
>JBBRRL010000169.1:0-5618 GCA_038200775.1 Nitrospirales bacterium | reverse complement strand
TGCACATCGCCCACAACATCGCCTTCCGAGTTAGCGATCATCACTACTTTGTATTCTGTGGTAAACGACGCCATGACATTTTTGATGCGCGGATCGTAGGCGCGCGCCAGGACATCGATCTTCTGCAACAACGTCACCTTTTCCTGGGTGTCCACTTCTGTGGCGGGCTGACCGACAGGATAAAGATCCTGAGAGGGACGCCCTATCCGCACGGCGGGAACCTGTCCCTCACCCGCCGGGGAACGGGCGATATATCTGGCCGTATCGGCGGCCTGTTCCAATTGGGGCAGACTGATCTCGTCGCTATAGGCATAACCGGTCTTTTCACCCGCCGTCGCTCGCACGCCGACACCTTGGGAGATGCTCCTGGACGCGCGTTTCACAAGACTCTCCTCCATGGAAACCGACTCGGCCACCGTGTGCTCAAAGTACAAGTCGGCATAGTCCACATCGCGGACTTTCACTTTTCCCATTACATTCTGCACCTCGCGGCCGGTGATCCCGAACTCTTCGAGGTACTGCTTATCTGGTTTCAAATCAGGCATTGACGTATCTCCGGCTGCATAAATGTCGCTGTCCGTCGTGTGTTATAGTATAGCTTACACCCTGTTGCGTTTGCGCATCTCCTCTTGAAACGCCTTGCGGTATAGGGTCTCCCATTCCGTGGTCCCTTCCGCCAGCGGTTTTGAGTAGGAAGCGAGCCGGCGACGGACCGACACATCCGCCTCCTCTTCAGCTTTCAATTCGTCGGTCAACAGGCGTTTAATCTCGCGCAGCACCACCTTCTCTTCGACCTTGAGCAGGGCATGGGCGGGAGCTTTCAGATGATTTAGAATAAGATGGGACAGGTGACTGATCTTCTCATCGCTCAAGACCATCAGAGAATGACGTTCCTATCGCGGACAAGCTGTTTTTTGATCATCTGGAACAGATGGTGCTCGTCAATTTGACCTCTCTCGATCTCGGTCATATGCTGTCGCATGAGTTCCTTCGCTTGCGCATTGATGCGATCCTCAACACTCAATTCGTCCACCATCACACGTTCCAGCGAGGTGACGAGAGCCTTGCGCTCAAGGACGGGTTCGAGCATGTGAGCCGCGACCAGTGCATTGACGAGTGCGTCAGCCAGCCCGGCGACGCGCTCTGGGGAGAGTCTCATGCTCGCTCCATTCGGATCCTGGAGGCTCCGGTGGCGGTTCTCAGCACGCTGGCATCACCGCAAATTTTACCGACAATGTTGACCCGGTCGGCGGGGACAGGGTCCGCTCCCGTGCTCACCGGAGTTCTTCCAAAAAAGATCGCGATCGACTGGCCATTGCCCCAATAGGCAATGTCCCCCACAGCCACCTTCAGGGTCGCCGTCTCGCGATGATCCTTGATCAACGGAATTTTGAAGTAAAATTCGTCGCCCCATGTATTGACTGGGGCCTCCACGGGTAGAAGATCGTAAATGGCCTTGGCGGTCCGCGTGGATTGTAGTTCAGCGTCGAGTGTCACGGCACCCACCAGAATCTTGATCCGCATCGCCTCCCCGTTCAATGGTTCTGTATGCATGATGGAGTCATCCGAGACTTGGTACAAGTGAGTACGAAAAGCTATTTCAGCTTGTTTTTCAATGAAAAGCAAGGCTAGAATAGTTGCGTGGTAGCCCCGAACGTCCCGAGCTTTGTTGCAAAAATTGTGATCGTGATGAGTCTGATTGTGATGAGCGCGTCTACTTTTGTGCTCGCAGATACCTACCGCTGGACCGATGCGAACGGTAACGTCGGGTACGCCGACAGCCTCCAGAAAGTGCCGCCGCAATACCGGGAGTCGGCCCGCCGCATAGATGGCAAATCATCAACAGAGCCCCACTCGAAAACTTTTCAGACTGTCCCGTCTGACCCCACCGGCCTCGGCAGCCCTCCGCCAGGCGACTCCGAGGAGATATATGCAGTATGGCGGGATCGTATGAACAGGTCCCGCGAGGACCTTGAGCAGCTCAAGATTCAACGGGACAACGTTCAGAAAGACTACAACACCTTACGAGGGGAGCGTTTTGGGAAAGTTTTCGCTGATCCCGAGGTGGACGCGAGACAACGCGCAAAGCTTGCCGATCTGGACGAACAGATCAGCGAAAAAGAGCATGCGCTCTCGACCACCATTCCCGATGAAGCACGCAAGGCAGGCATTCCTCCAAGCGTACTGAGTCAGTGACGAAACCCGCCGGGTCTCTTTGACCGTGAGCACTGGCCGCCTTGGATTAATCGCCGCTCTCTTCCTCCTCCTCGCCCTTTCTTTCGCAAATTCCCTGGCCTTGTATGTGGATTGGCTCTGGTTCGGAGAAGTCGGGTATCGTCCAGTCTTTGTCACCCTCTTATCATCGCAGCTCCTCGTCGGGGGCGCCTTCGGCGTCATTTTCTTCGCAGTGTTCTTTTCCAATGTAATCCTGGCCGGCCGTCATCAACCGACCCGCTATTGGGGCACGATGGAGAGTGTGATACTTCTGCGCTTTGCCGAACCGGTGAGGGCTCGTCTATTTCAGATCGTTGGCGGCGCTTCGCTCGTGTTCGCCCTCGTCGCCGCCCTCGGGGGGGCCGCTCACTGGGAGGAATACCTACTTTACCTGAACGCTGTGCCGTTCGGACGCAACGATCCGCTTTTCGGTAAAGACCTCGCATTCTACGTTTTTCAGTTGCCATTTCTCTCCTACATACAGGACTGGCTCATGGGGCTCATTCTCCTGACGACGGCTGCGGTCATGGCTGTATACTTGATCACCCAGGCGATCGTGTTGGCGCGAAGAACTGTGCATATGGAGAGTTTTGCGCGATGGCATTTGGGGCTCCTCCTGGCCGTACTCGCCGGGTTGAAGGCCTGGGGGTACCATCTTGACGCGTATGACCTGCTGTACTCACGGCGGGGCGTGGTGTTCGGCGCGGTTTATGCAGATGTCCATGCGGCTCTGCCAATTCTCAAGAGCTTGGTCGTGCTGTGCAGCCTCGCCGCCCTGACTTTTCTCATTTTTGCGGTGCGCGGGATCTGGCGCCCTGCAGTCATCGTGACGGCGCTGGCCGTGCTTGTGGGGACTGTCGGATTAGGCGTCTACCCTGAGGTCATCCATCGCTTTCAGGTGGTGCCTAATGAGAGCGCCATGGAACGGCCGTATATCCAGCACAACATCGAACTGACTCGTTTAGGCTTTGGCGTCGCGGATATCCAGGAAGAGCTGTTCCCCGCGAGGCAGGAACTGGCCGCAGAGGACATCGCCCGCAATCATTTGACGATCAAGAACATCCGGCTATGGGATCATCGGCCACTGCTTGCCACGTACCGACAGCTCCAGCAGATCCGGACGTACTATGATTTCGTGGATGTAGATAATGATCGCTACTTTATCAATGGAGAGTACCGGCAGATCATGATCTCGCCGCGGGAGCTACAGTACCGAAACTTGCCGAGCCGCATTTGGATCAATGAGCATCTCACCTATACTCACGGATACGGCGCCGCTCTTGGTCCGGTAAACCGGATCTCAGCGGAAGGCTTGCCGGAATTCTTTATTCGAGATATTCCGCCGATCTCGACCATCGACCTGAAGGTGACGCGCCCCGAGATTTACTTCGGGGAGATCCCGAACGATTATGTCTTTGTCCGGACAAAAGCCGCCGAGTTCGATTACCCCTCCGGCGAGAAGAATGTGATGTCGACCTACACTGGCCCCGGAGGGGTGTCGGGTCTATCTTTCCCTCGCAAACTCCTTTTCGCCGCATACTTCGGGAGCTTAAAAATCATCCTCTCGAACGATATTACGACCGACTCACGCATTCTTTTCAATCGACAGATTCGGCAACGGGTGGCGAAAGTCGCGCCGTTTCTGCGACTTGATGAAGACTCCTACGTGGTTATTACGAAGGACGGACGACTCGTCTGGCTCGTTGACGGCTATACCACCACGGACCGCTTTCCGTATGCACAACCCATCAGCCGGGTAGGCAACTACATCCGGAATTCGGTGAAAGCGACCGTGGACGCCTATGACGGATCGGTGAACCTCTATATCAGTGATGCTCACGACCCACTCGTCCAGGCCTATCAAAAGATCTTTCCAGGACTCCTCAAACCCTTGACGGAGATGCCTGACGACCTCAAAGCACATCTGCGGTATCCCCAGGACTTGTTCAATATCCAATCGCACGTCTTTGCGACCTACCATATGCAGGACCCGCAAAGTTTCTACAACAAGGAAGATCTTTGGAACATTCCTAAGAAAAACGACAAGGACATGGAGCCCTACTACACCATCATGCGGCTGCCGAAGACGGGCACCGAGAAAGAACGGAAGGAAGAATTCATTCTATTGGTGCCGTTTACCCCCGCAAAACGCGACAACATGGCCGCGTGGCTCGCTGCCCGTTCAGACGCCCCGAATTATGGCAAGCTGATCGTTTACTTGTTCCCCAAACAAAAGCTTGTCTATGGTCCCAGGCAAGTCGAAGCTCGAATCGACCAGGACTCGGCGATCTCACAGCAGATCACATTGTGGAGTCAACGCGGCTCTCAGGTGATTCGCGGAAGTCTCCTCGCCATTCCTATTGAAGACGCCTTGCTGTATGTCCAGCCTCTCTATCTGTCGGCGTCCGAGGGCGCGCTCCCGGAGTTGCGGCGCGTGATCGTGGCGTATGGGAATCAACTCAGTATGGCGCCGAATCTGGAGGCTGCCCTGGAAGCGATCTTTGGACGCGCAGCGATTGCGACGCTCAAGGAGACAGTTGCCACTGCCCTGGCGCCTGCGTTGGGGACGACCACGCCTTCGCGGCCACCCCCCGGTTCAGCCCTGGCCCAAGAAGCGCTGGATCACTTCAATAAGGCGCAAGCGGCGTTGAAGGAACAGGACTGGAGCCGCTACGGCGAGGAACTTCGAAAAATGCGCCTCGTCCTCGAGGACTTAGCCAAATAGCGCCCCGGAAAGCGGCCCAGTCCTAGGCCGCCTTCTTCACTTCTTCATCGCTCGCGTCACCATCGACTTCCGGTTTCGTCGATATTTTATGGACAGTCGTTGCTTCCAGCATTGCCAGTCCAAGCATTCCAAACAGAATCATAGCTGTGATCAGTATTCCCCATTCCATTTTTCTCACCTCCTTTGGGTTGCTGAGTGTCTTTCACGCTATCCATGGCCTACGCAAGCCGTGTGCCAGCGGATCAACTCCAATTGACGTTTTTTTACTGATGTGTTTCGCGGGCTTGGTCCCCGCCAAATCCGTCCGTCATTCATCGCGCTATTGGAAGTGATACGAACGGGCCCCTCATTCGATACAGGTGCTAGGGACTGTGCATGTCGGGTCAACCGCGTCCGACTTCTCGTGTGACTCTGAAATAGAGGGGAAAAATTTTCTTAAATTTTGCGACGTAGTGTCTTTTATTTGACTGTCAAAAGTTGTTATACTGCAGCCGAACGCAAGCCACATAAAAAAAGGAGGGACCCGTGCAGACTTACCAAAAGCTGATGATCATTGTCGGGACTGCAATTATCACCGGATGTACAACCATACCTGAGACGACGCGGACGGGCGAAGTCAGAGATGTTCAAATTGAAGCAAACGTCTCGCCAGAGATCGCACGCGCACGTCCTGGGGACG
>JBBRRL010000168.1:0-5635 GCA_038200775.1 Nitrospirales bacterium | reverse complement strand
TGTAGAGCTGACGCAGGTCGATCCTGACGGCCGGACCCGTCGTGGCGCCGCATGTGATAAGTCGTCCACCTTTTGCGAGCGACAGCATGCTCTGATCCCAGGTCGCCGGCCCGATGTGCTCGATGACCATATCCACGCCGCGTCCGGCCGTAAGACTCTTGACGCGTTCGGCGACGTTTTCCTTTGAGTGGTTGATAACTTCCTGCGCGCCAAGATCTTTCGCCCGGGCTATCTTGTCTTCCGATCCCACCGTGCCAAACACGCGCGCGCCGGCCGCACACGCCATCTGGATCGCCATAGTCCCCACCCCGCTACTGGCGCCCAGGACCAGGACATCCTCCGCCGGCTGCAGGTGGCCTAGGCCGAACAGCATGTGCCACGCCGTCAATGCCGTGAGTGGAAACGCCGCGGCCTGCTCGAACGTTACGCTTCCGGGAATCGGAATGACATTGACCGCCGGCACGGTGACCAGCTCGGCCATACCCCCGTTGACCTGGGCTCCAAGTATCCGATACGAAACACACAGATTATCGTGGCCCGAGAGACAGAATTCACAACGCCAGCAGGAGAGTCCCGGCGCTACAAACACACGATCGCCGGGTGTGTTCCCGACGACGTCCGGGCCGGCCTGGTCAACGATTCCTGAAACATCGCAGCCACCAATATGCGGCAGCGGCACTGCAAAGGCCGGAATCCCCTCGCGGATCCAGATATCGAGGCGGTTGAGCGCACAGGCCTTGACGCGAATTCGCACCTGCCCCGGTCCCACGGCGGGGTCGATCGTATCCTCGTATCGGAGAACCTCAGGTCCGCCGTGTTGATGGAAGACCGCGGCTTTCATCTATACATGGACTCGGTGCGCGGCTCCCAAATCTCGGCAGTCCCCTATAAAGACAGAACACCCTCGATGACGACAACCGCCTGGCCCCCTACATGTACCGACTCAATCTCATCATCATCGGAGTGAACATGCACCATCAACCGTGAAGGGCGGTCGATCTCGTACCCTTGTTCACAGATGATTTCGGTGGTGGGACCAACATCGACGACGCCGTTCTTTACCAGATAGGCGCCCAATGCCCCGGTCGCTGACCCCGTCGCAGGATCCTCCACGACACCCACGGGAGACGCGAACATCCGGGTATGGACGGTAGACTCTTCTTCCACGGTCACAGTGGAAAATACCATAATGCCTTGCGCTTTATGCTGTTCACATACACTGTTGATCAAGGGAATATTGGGACTTGCGGCCGAAACAGCTGTCAACGTCCGCACCGGGACCACCATGACCGGAAAACCCGTGGAAACAACCTCCACGGGAAGGCCGGTACCGGTAATTTTGGTCTTCGGGACGCCGATGGCTTTTGCAACTTCAAACAGATCACGCAATGGCTCGACGACTCCAAGAAATTCCGGTTTTGGCTGAACCATGAAGATATTGCGAATGCATCCTTCATGCACAAATAATTCTACAGGGTAGACCCCCACATGCGTCTCCTGATGGTAGCGAGTGACCGGCTCCGTGAGGGTGATGACACCGATATGGGCAAGGATATAAAACGCCCCCAGCACGGGATGTCCGGCGAAAGCAATCTCCTGTAACGGTGTGAAAAAACGTAAGCGAACATCAGCACCCGGGGCGGAGGCGGGCAGCACAAAGACGGTCTCGGAGAGATTCATCTCCCTAGCGATCTTTTGCATTTCCCAGTCGGCAAGGCCGGCTGCATCGGGAACAACCGCTACGGGATTACCGCCGAAGACCGTGTTCGTAAAGACATCGGCCTGATAAAACTTGACGTCCCGCCGACTGGACATCGTCCACCCCTCACCGCGGGTACTCTATTCGATGGCCTGTGAATTGTCAACGCAAGTGCCGGTCTCTATTGACAGGTTTCTGTGGGGTCCGTAAAATGATCGGTCGAATGACAGTGGCGCGCTTCGAATAGATTATGGCTGAGGCCGAGGAAGACACTTCCCCGCCCGGGGTCAGCTCCAACAACCCGGACTTCGTCGAACCCCCGATAGCTTTCCCTGTCCCCCCCGCTCCTTCGGAACTTGATCAGGTCATGGCAAAGGCTCTACGCCATATCAGGGCCAAGCGTGGCGGCGACCTGGCGGCTGTTCTGCTGGTGGGGTCGGCCACAGGGGAGACCCTATTGCCGCATAGCGACATCAATTTTATCGTACTAGTGAAGGGCCCTGAGAACCGGCACGAGCTCGTGCGGATACAAACGCGTATCGTCGAAATCCGTTATATGGGTGTGGTTTCGGCTGAGGAGCAGCTCAAGCTATCCTTACGGCTGCCGGTCACCCTGCGAAAAGCGCGCGTCCTCTTTGAGATCGAAGGCGACGGCTGCCGTTTTCTCGAACAGGCACACGCGCGGTTCCGGCAAGGCAGCCCCCCTTTGACGCTCCACGAGAAAATTCGCCTGCGCGCCGATGCTTTGCATTGGCTCGGAAAGGCGGAGGACCACACGGACCAGCCGGCATTGGCACAGTACCTGCTGTCCATTTATCTCGACGAGTGCATTAACGCCTTCCATTATCTACGAGGTTTATGGCTGACGTCGGCGAAGGAAAGTCTTCGCTTCATTAGCCAGCGGGATCCCCCCTTCGGAGATCTGCTGCAGCAGGCATTTGCAGCGGCGGACCTGTCACATCGATTTGAGCTTTGTCGGCGGATCGCGGAGCATTTGTTTAAGGACATCCCGTCCCCCGCGCGAATCGATTAGCAGACCTTCCGACATTAAAACCATTCGCTGGGCTCAAGGCGGTAAACTCTTGTCCAATACCTGTTGGTAGAGCAGGTCGGCGAACAGGCGATAACCCGCGACGGTCAGATGCAGACCGTCATTGGAATATGCTTTTGCGAGCCGATACGTCTCGGGCTCGGCAGTGGCTGTGAAAAGATCCACGCACGAGAGCGAATGCTTTGCGCAATAGCTGGCGAGCAAGGCATTCAGCTCTTGCCGTTCGGGAATATACGCGTCGGCACCCCGAATCGAAGGAACCGTGACAACCGTGACCTGAATGCCGCTCTCGGCCGCCTGCGCATATATCGCCGCAAGATTCCGGAAGATCTCTCGTGGAGCGATTCGCCAGCCAAGGTCGTTGGTGCCCCCGAGAATGACGGTCAGCCAGGGCTTGGGCGCGACCACATCGTACGTAAAGCGCGCCATCATCTCCCTGGTGCGCTCTCCGCATACACCACTGATCTTGACGGTTGCCCGGTCCATGAGACGATCCTGCAGGAACGCACCGTACGGCGCATCCCCGTGAATGGGATCGTCGGGGGTCGGAGCACGAAACCCCGACGTCAGGCTGTCGCCAAAACAAATGATCACAGGTAGGGAACGCGGCATGAACGATTTGGAAAGGGGTGAAACCTACTGCGGCAGAAGAACCTCCTGCCCGGGAGCTCCAATTTGGGCTGTCACAATGCCCGCGTAGTTTAGGGTGACAACCATACGATACCCTGTCAGCGGCGTCAACAGGCCGACGTGATGGTCCATTGTTTCAGATCCGTAGCGGAAACGCACTAAAACGTCCGTCTCTTCTCCCGACCGCCGCGCTTTGAATTCTCGCGACTTGCCTTTTGGAATTATCCCAACCGGATGCGGCATGGACCAGACGACCACGACCACGCTTTGAATGTCTTGATCGGAATTGTTCTGGAGGACAATAGTGGTTTCCGATTTCTTCCAGAATTGGTATTCAAGCGGGATCAGGTCGAGATTCGACCATGCCAATAGCCCAAGCAACGCTGTGATGACAAGAGCCTTCATGATCCCTCAGTGACATGCAAGACACCGGCAACAGTGTTACCCCATCTTATACGTTGTTGAGCTACATAACAAGATTTATTTAGGTAATACTGCGCCCATGATCATGGAAACATGAAACAATATGACAATCCCATTGTTGTTCGTCCATCTGTTCCTAGTACTTATCGTATGTTCGAACCTGTCCGTTTCCGCAATCGATCTCCATCACCACGTCATCTCGCACATTCACCACGGCCCGAATTGACTGAGAGCCAAACAGCGGGCCTCCGAAAAAAAGCACCAGCCGCGTTCTCGCTGGATTGATCTCGCGAGCCACCGGCGAGCCGAGTGCTTGCACGAGCTCGGCGCGGCTCCCACCGGGTTGTATGTCCCGGCAGCCGTGCAGGTTGGCCAGGCCTTGCTGGTGCAGACGAAAAACCCAGGCGGCCGTGACCAACACCAGGAAGAGACTGATCGCCACAATCCAAACTCGGGTGCGGGGTGAGTGTCGGGATATCACGACTATTTTGTGCTCATTGATCTGATAGCATTTCGATACAGCCAGACGCCCACGCCTGCCACGATCACCAAACCGGGCCAACCTCCAAGGGGCGGGGTCTCAAAAATCATCACAGGGTCTGGGCTGAGGGAGGGCCATATTCCGCTTAGCGCAATTGGAATCGCAAGTGCAATTCCTGTCAAGGCTTCACCCGTCACTAACCCTGCGGCACAGAGCAGGCCCTGCTGGCTCAGTGTCCTTTCATCTGCCTCCCCTCGTCTCTTTACGAGGTCGGCAAGCAGACCTCCCAGCAAAATTGCCGCGCTCAGCTTAAAAGGCAAATAGATTCCAAGTGCAAAGGCCAGGATCGGCACTCGGAAGGACTTTCCGCCTTTGTCTTGATGGTGATCCCACACGATCACCAGCGTCGCAAGCACGGCGCCAAGGACGACCATTCCCCAGGGAAGATCGCCGCCGAAGACTCCTTGTGCGAGACTTGCCATCAAGGTGGCCTGCGGCGCGCTCAACGGGTGGGGATGGTGTGTTGTCATTTCACCCAACCCATATTTCGTGTGCAGCAGCGTCAGCACTGGCGCGATGACGACGGCACCCGTTGCGACGCCAACAACCTGCATGGCCTGCTGTTTCCACGGGGTGGCCCCGACGATGTAGCCTGTCTTGAGATCTTGCAGATTGTCGCCTGCCATGGCAGCTGCGCAGCAGACGACTGCTCCGATCATGAGAGCGGCCGCAGGGCCGGCGATATTGTGAGGCCCCATCACGAGCATCAACACAATGGCCGAGACCGCTACAGTCGCAATAGTGACCCCTGACACCGGATTGCTCGAACTGCCCACAATGCCGGCCATATAGCCCGCCACAGCTGAAAACAAAAAGCCGGTGACGGCCATAATCAGCGTCATCATGACAGCAATGCCGAAATGCCCGATGGCCCGGCTATAGAGCCAGGCCATCACCATCAGCGTCAGTAAAAAAGGTACGATGACCCAAGCCAGCGGTGCATCGCGTTCCGTCCTTGCCAGCTCGTGTCTGATCCGGGGTCTTGCGAATGCTCCAGCAAAGGAAAAGCCCGTGGAGATGCCGAGTCCTCGGAGGATTGTTCCCCGCAATTGAATTAGAGTCCACAGCCCACCGATAAGCATGGCTCCAATACCGACATACCGTATGCGTCCGCTCCACAAATCTTTGGCGGCGTCCAAAGCGGACAGGTTCTCGTGAGTCCCGAGTATTGCCCCATATATTGGCATCAGTACAAACGCTGCCAGCGCGCCGCCGAAAAAAACAACGACTGCGGACTTTGGACCGATGATAAATCCTACTGCAATGAGCGCGGGAGAGAGATTGACGCCAC
>JBBRRL010000167.1:0-5639 GCA_038200775.1 Nitrospirales bacterium | reverse complement strand
GGTCATGTGCCGGTCACGTATCCACATTTGCCTTCCGATGTGAAACCCGGCGATCGAATTTTAATCGACGATGGGCGGATCGAGCTCATCGTAGAACATACTTCTGAAGAGACGGTGGCATGCACGGTTGTGACTGCCGGCGTTATTAAATCCCACAAGGGTATGAATCTCCCTGGTATCTCCGTCTCTGCTCCGACCCTGGGAGAAAAAGACCGCGCGGACCTCATCTTTGGGCTGGCTCATGGCGTGGATTACGTCGCCCTGTCATTCGTCCGTCGACCCGAGGATGTCACAGAAGCACGCGATTTCATCACGGCGAGGTCGGCAGATGTGTCTCTCATCGCAAAAATTGAACGTCCTGAGGCCGTCGAAAGCCTGGCGGAAATCCTCCAGGTCGCAGACGGGATCATGATCGGCCGAGGGGATTTAGCCATTGAGACCAGCCCGGAAGCCGTTCCCTGGATTCAGAAACGCATCATTCAAGCATGCAATCAGAGCCGCGTGCCCGTCATTACCGCCACTGAGATGCTGGAGTCGATGACTGAGAATCCGCGACCCACTCGCGCAGAGGCTTCGGACGTCGCCAATGCGGTGTTCGATGGGACAGACGCAGTCATGCTCTCGGAGGAAACGGCGGTAGGCCGGTATCCAGTGGAAGTGGTAGAGACCATGGTCCGGATCGTGGAGGCGGCCGAGGGCGGTGACTCAGGAAAAATTACTGCCGTCCCGGTACGATTCCCTGTTTCGTTTCCGCTTGCGGCCTGCGCGGCCGGCGCGCGAGCCGCGGTTGAGACAGCTTCAAAGGTCATTGTCGTGTTTACGGAAACTGGAATGACAGCCCGTCTCCTTTCCATGGAGCGACCAGGGATTCCGATCATTGCTTATACCCCGCACGAGGCGGTCCGCCGGCGAATGGCGCTCTACAAGGGGGTTGTCCCGCGATCGATGCGGCGGATTTCCAATACCGATGAGTTAATCCGCGAACTAGAACGCTCGCTTCGCGAGGAAAAATTCGCACAGACAGGTGACCGTATCGTCGTTCTGTTGGGCGCAAAAACCGGAACAAGCGGCAGCACCAGCCTGATCAAACTTCATACAATCGGATAGAGGATCACACACCCAGGCTCTCCATTCGTGGCACGGATGCATACCCACTGCCCACGAATGTGGTCCATTCCGCCGATATGGTCGCGATGAGGTCGTGGTAACCTTTCTGTCTCGTGCTGACTTGTCAGCAAATTTGACACTCCTTCGTGTCCGCTCCAACCATTATTTCCGTTTATTTTCCTTGCGGATGATATTTTACCGGAGCGAAGGTACACTGAACTATGCCGGTTTTTCTGACAGTCTCCCAAGCGCCCTTGATGAAGACGTGCCTGGCGTAATACCGATTTGCATGTTTTTCATCTAGTTAGCAAGGTGCCTGGCAATTCGCTCGAATCTTGCTTCAACACCGAGAAGAGACCTTCAAGAGGTGTTGCTATGAAGACCGTTGCCCATGTCGTCCTCATCGCGTTGGCGCTTATTCCGTTCACCGCACACGCCGTTGTCGTGAACTTTGACAACGTCAGCGCCGGTTTGAACCTACAGGGAAACCTCTTGATCGGATCGGGGGTCACCCTCACGACCGGCACCATCCCGAACCTGGTTGCTGTCGGAGACACGATCACGCTTTCCAGCCCAGACCCGCATTTTGACATCTTCAACAATGCGGACGCGATCTCTCTCCCAAACTTCGGCGTCGCGCATGGCGGAGGTTTTAATGACGTTCTCTTCAGCTTCACGACGCCCGTGACCTCTGTAAGTGTCACATCGGACGACTCCCCAGGAGAAGCTGCTGACATTATCAGGCTGCTGGCCCTCGCGCCCACTGGATCGCCCAATCAATTCACGGTCCTTGCGATCGACAGCAAATTGGACAATGCGGATTCGGCACCGGGAAATCTGCTTTCCGTGACGCTTTGAGGCCCATCATTTTCTTTCGCCCTCTTCCAAACGACCACCGAGCAAGAAGGCTTTGACGACCTCACCTTTACTCCAGTCCCGGAGCCGGCGACACTGTTGCTAATGCTGTCTGGATTGGGTGGACTCGCCGCTCTTCGGCAGATACGCCGCCAGCAGCCATAACAACTCCCGGTTCCTTTCCCCACACTAACCAAAACCTCGAAGGTCTTCTCAATCTTTGTTATAATTTCGGGTAATGCATCCAACCGATCTCCTCATCTTCGACTTTGACGGCACTCTCATTGAATCCAAGTGGGACATCGCCGCAGCGGTGAATTTGACCCTCGCCGACTTGAACCTTCCACAGCGCTCCCAGGAAGAGATTTTTAGTTTTGTCGGCGATGGCATTAAGCGCCTGCTTCGCCTTGCGGTCGGTGAGGACAATCAGGAACGGTACGACGGCGCCCTCAAGATCTTTCGCGGGCATTATCTGGCACATTGCCTGGATCGCACCAGGTTCTATCCCGGTATCGAGAAGGTGTTGAACCATTTTGCCGGGAAGCTCAAAGCCATTGCGACGAACAAATCCCTCGAGTACACCACCAAGATCGTCAATAACCTCGGCGCTCACCACTTTTCCTATATCGTCGGAGGGGAAGACGGGTACGGGCTCAAACCGGATCCGAGAATGCTGGTCAAAATCATGGACGAGCTGAAGGTAGCCAAGGACCGTACTGTGCTGATCGGTGACAGTACCAACGATATCAATGGGGGTCATAACGCCGGCATTAAGGTTTGCGCTGTGGGGTACGGAATGGGAGACCGCGATAAGATGAACGCCTGCCGGCCGGACTGGTTCATTGAGAAACCAGAAGAACTTATGGGGTTATTCAAATGACGACAAAGCCCAAGAGCCCTCCCTCCCTTACTCTTGCCCTGGAGGTGAGCGCTATGCGTAGGGGCGATTTTTCAACGCTCAGGATCTTCTTCAGCGTCATCCTCTTTATTTGCGTGTCGTCCGGCGCCGCGGCAGACGGCGCGAATCTGGAGGAACGGGTAGTGGAACATCATCTGAAAAATGGCCTGACGCTGCTGGTGATGGAACGCCATCTGGCGCCGATCGTCGCCGTGAACCTCACGTTTAAAGTGGGCAGTGTAAATGAACATAACGGCATTACGGGAGTGGCGCATCTCTACGAGCACATGGCCTTTAAAGGGACGCGCACGCTGGGAGTGACGGACGCGGAAAAGGAACGGCCCCTGCTCGAGGAGATGGATCGTCTTTCAGAGGCTCTTGCCGCGGAGATTGCGAAAGGAGACGCCGCCGACAAGGCGAGGCTCGCAAGCCTTAGAGAACAATTGATCCAGGCGGATGAGCAGGCGCAGCGCTACGTCGTCCCGAGCGAACTTGCATCCTTGTATCAACGGAACGGCGGCGTCGGTCTCAACGCCACAACCGGCAAGGATCTCACTCGCTACTTTCTAAGTCTGCCGGCCAACCGCCTGCCGTTGTGGGCAGTCATTGAGTCGAATCGCATGAATGACATCGTCCTGCGCGAGTTCTATAAAGAAAGACAGGTGGTCCTCGAGGAGCGCCGGATGCGCACGGATAATTCTCCGAGCGGCAAACTTTTCGAAGCATTCACGAGCGCGGCGTACATGGCTCATCCCTACGGTCTTCCGGTCATCGGGTGGCCTTCGGATCTCCAGGCATTGACACGTGGCGAGACTCAGGCGTTCTTCCAGTCTCATTACGGTCCGGCCAATGCGGTCATCGCCATTGTCGGCGACGTTGTGCCTCAGGAGGTCATTACGCTCATTACCGAGACCTTCGGACTAATCCCACCGCGGCCACCGAGCCCGCCCGTGCAGACTCAGGAACCGCTAGCCTCCGGGGAACGGCGCGTGGAAGTGGAATATGACGCCGAGCCGGCCTTGTTGATTGGATTTCACAAGCCCGCAATCAACCATCCCGACGACGACGTCTTTGAAGTCATTGACGCGCTGCTGTCTGATGGTCGGACTTCCCGGCTCTACCGGCGGCTGATCGACGAGCGACAACTCACGGCCGGAATCTCTGCTTTTTCCGGCTTTCCGGGGTCGCGCTACCCGAATCTGCTCGTCATCAGTGGTATACCCCGCTCTCCACATACGAGCGCTGAACTCGAGCAGGCAGTCTATGAAGAGCTCGATGTTCTGAAGAATAAGCCGGTCAGCCCTCGAGAGCTGGAAAAGATCTTAAACCAGGTCGACGCCGCAGAGATTCGATCCCTCCGGTCTAACAGCGGCATGGCCTCTCGTCTGGCCTACTATCAGGCGATCACGGGGGACTGGCGAGAGATCCTGCGCAAACGAACGCGAGTTTCGAAGGTCACACCTGAGGATATCCAACGTGTGGCCAGGACGTATTTTGTGAAGAGCAACCGCGTAGTAGCCACGCTGGTCAAACCGGCCCCAGCGTCTTCTTCTTCAGCGCCGAAAGCGCCGCCTTCGGAAACCCGTCCTCAAGGAGATGGACAGTCATGATGCGGCGGATGTTCTGTGCAATTTTTTCTTTCTGTTTTCTGACGAGCGTGTGGCTCACGTCTTCTATTCCGGCCGCAACCGGCGTTGCGGCTCATGATCCACGAACAATGACTTTTGAGCCGGTTCAGATCCCTACACCAAAAGCCGATCGTGTCGTGCTTGAAAACGGGATTGTCGTGTATCTCTTGCCCGATACCGAACTCCCGCTGGTGACGTTGTCGGCGATGGTCCGCACCGGGTCGGTCTATGAGCCTGCCGACAAAACGGGGGTGGCAGATCTGACCGCCACGGTCATGCGCACTGGTGGCACCGAGAGTATGAGCGGGGATGAGATCGACGAAACGTTGGAATACCTCGCGGCCAATGTGATGATCGGCATCGGCCATGAAAGCGGCGGCGCGACCCTCGACATTTTGAAGAAGGACTTTCGCCAGGGTCTTGCGATTTTTGCAGATTTGCTACGCCGCCCGGCCTTTGACGCTGGCAAATTGGAACGGGCAAAGCGCCAGGTTCTTGAATCGATTCGTCGACGAAATGACAATCCTGCAGGAGTTACCGCGCGCGAATTTCGGAAATTACTCTACGGTGCTGACCACCCCTTTGGGCGCGAGAGCACGACAGCGACGGTTTCCGGAATTACCAGGGACGATCTGCTCAACTTTCACCGCACGTTTTTCAAATCGAGAGAGCTGATGCTCGCGGTCAGCGGGGACTTTGAAAAACAGGAGATGTTGACTGCGCTTCGGGAAGCCTTTGGGGGCTGGCCTGCGAAAGCGGTACCCCTCCCGGTGATTCCTCCTCCCAGGACCGCGATCTCTGACGGACGCACTTCCGTATTCATCGTCCCCCGCAACTTGACGCAGACCCACCTGCGGATGGGGCAGCTGTCGGTGCTTGAAAGTGACCCTGACTACTTCGCGCTGGCTTTGTTGGATGACATTCTGGGAGGGAACTCCTTCACATCGAGGCTGTTTCGTGATGTCAGAAACCGTCAGGGACTGGCCTACTCGGTGGGAAGCGCCCTCAGGCCGGGACATCTCGTGCCTGGCGCACTGCTCCTTCATGCCCTGACGAAAGCGCCGACGACGTATCAGGCGTTGAACAGCATGCTGGAACAGTACAACCGTCTGCGGAAAGAGCCGGTTTCAGATCTGGAGCTGCAACAGGCC
>JBBRRL010000166.1:0-5640 GCA_038200775.1 Nitrospirales bacterium | reverse complement strand
GGCGACGAATATAGGTATATGTGATCCACCATCAGGACGAATCCCTTTTGTTCCGCAATTTCTATGAGCTCCTCACATTCAGCCGTTGACGAAGCCAGCGGTTTTTCCACAAAGGTATGCTTACCGGCGAGAAGGCTCGCCTTTGCCAAGGCGTAGTGATTCTTGACCGGCACTGCGATGACAAGCGCATCGATGGTGGAATCATCCAGCAATTCCTGGAAGTCTTTCACGCAGCGCAATTCCGGGTAAAGGCCTGCAAGATGTTTAAGCCGGTCTTCGCGAGAGTCGCAAATGGCGGTCAGTCGACAATCCGACAAACCCTTAAAATTACGAATGAGCAGCGGTCCCCAATAGCCACATCCGACCACTGCAACTGAGATTGGTGAAGTCATAAGCGCTGGTTATTGGTGGTGCTGACGGGCGTCGCGGCCGCCACGGAAATTCCATTGGTCGCGCGCCGACGTTGACGCACTTCGATGACCTGCATGATCAGGACCGGAATGGTTTTGCAGATGATGGCGAGATCGAGCAAGGGGGATATGTTCCAGATGTAACAGATGTCCATGGCGATCATTTGGGCGAAAGTCGTCTTATTCTTCCCGTTGACCTGCCAATAGCCCGTTAGCCCAGGGAGGGCATTGACCCGTCTCTTCTGTTGCACAGTGTATCGTGCGAACTCGTTCGGTGTGCAGGGTCGCGGCCCCACGAGGCTCATTTGGCCGGCAATGATGTTGAAAACCTGAGGCAGTTCATCCAAGCCGCTCGCCCTCAAAATGCCGCCACAGGAAATAAGCCGCGGATCGCCAGACGCATCGAGCTTGATCATTGGACAATTTGCCTTCATCAGGTGCTCGAAATACGATTCGTGGCAGAGTGTCTCCGCATTCACTTTCATGGTGCGGAACTTGAAGATGAAAAACTCGGCTCCGCCGTAACCGACGCGCCGCTGACGAAAGAAGACGGGCCCGGGCGAGGTCGCTTTGATCCAAGCCATCACGAGGATCATTAGCGGGAACCAAATAGGCGCGACTAATAGAACAAGACCGAGGTCGAGCACTTTCTTCCAGCGGGGCAGGGAAGAACGACTCGTAATTGCGGCGCGTGGGTGGAAATCCTCGATCGCGCGGAAACCGTTTAGACCCTGTGCACGACCAGTAAAACCGGTCGAGACACGATCATTCGTCCGGCCTTGATTGCCTCGGAGGTGCTGTTCGAGATGAAACATTGCAGTGCTAAAACTACGATTTCGCCGCACTGACTCCAACCAAAGCAAAGGAAGGGAAGTTGCGGCGTGTAGCTGTTGGTAAAGTGATAATTGTCACAATAATTTGCTTGGAATCAGGGCAGGTTCTCCTCTTGGCCAGCTGATCGTTGGCTTCGTTCCCGCCCGGAAGGTTCAGGATCGGCGACCCGCCTAGCGAAAAGACTCTTCGCCCTTGGTCGCGTCCTATCCTAGTAAGGCAAGGACCTCTTTTTTCTCATGCTTGGCCGGATAAGGTCAGCGGCATCATCGACGGGTGCCGTTAACCTCCACGATGAGGAGGGAAGATAAGATGATTTGCAAGACCCAGGCATGCTGCCGCCCTTGGTCATACCCTGTGGGGTCCACATCCTTTTCGAGTTTTCCATTCCTCCCGGCCCGCTGCCGACACGAGCCCAAAGCCCGGACGACGTCCACCTTCTACTTGCAAAGATCGATCCACAATCCGGCATTTTCAGACATGCGAGGACGTGTTTGTTAGACATAGTTGCGAAATCCATCCCGTCGTGGCGTTTACGCTAAACCAGCATTCACGTCGCGAATCGCCGCATTCCGAGGCGAAGTAACCTTGCCCCATCCTTGGTGCGTTGCGATTTGTAAAAACCACCGGGAGATTGTGCTGTAGCGGGAATTTTCACACCATTCCCACATATTACGTAGCTAAGACTACCACTTTGAGACTAGTGTAAACCAGGTATGACGAATGACCGCCGAAGTCTATCCACTGGCAAAGGTAATAATTTCCACACGTCCGAGCCGAAAAAAATCGACACTGCATCAGAAGCCTATCCGCAGCTCGCCATCTGCCCCATGAATCTGCGGAGCCACCCCCCGCCGTTTCTGGGCAGGCTGCCGCCCTTGGTCGCACGCCTGTGGCAAGAACCTTCTCTTTTCAATTTTTCACCGAAGAACTATCTCCGGATGTTTCTTCCGTCCGCCCTCAGGTCACCCTGAAAAGCAGCCGATTGACCCGCACAACCATGCGTCTTCGCGATTTTGGAAGAGCCCGAACCCGTCCAATTTCATGCGTCGGATTTTGGCCCTCTAGCGCGCCGGCGGCTTCCGCCGCTAGCTCCGCCTTTGGTTCCTGCCTTCGCACGCGCTGGTTGTAGTGAATTGATCACCATTAGTCAATTACATTATCTCCTGATTAGACTCTATATCGCCCGCGGGCAAGTGCCTCGCATCCCACAAAAATGGCCTACCTAAATCCGCCGCCGCGCAGGTTGCGTGAGAACGCCTGGAGAAATGAACAAGGACCCTCCCGATCGCAAAGCCTCTAGCCTCCAGCGCACCCAGAAAGGCGTTTAAAACGGGAGAGGCTTACTGCTCTTAATGGATCACCCTGCTGTGAGGGGTTTTCAGCAAGCGGATCCCCCTCATCCTTTGAGAGAGAATGGAGCTCAGCTGGTCGGGCATGTGAGCCAGAGGGTCCTATTGGCTCCGACGTCGAGAAAGTAACCCTCGTTTGCCTGCCGCCACACTCGCCGATGACGGTGGTAACGGGATCCCGAATCCCGTTCGGGCTTCCGCCGCGTGGGACTTTCACCGGTTGCGCTGCATCAGCCCAACCAACAGAGTTCGGATTCCGTGCTGCCTAACTGACTCGATGCGATCAACCAAACCGCTCCTGAAGTATATCTTTTCGTGTGCGAGTCGCATTTCAGACTGGTCTTGAGTCCCGCCAACTGCTTTTCTGCGGACCGCCCTCCCTGAGGCGAACTTGCGATGTACGGTTTTGTCATGACGCTGGCGCTCCGCGCAATCGATCACCTCCGGTCTTATTCTTTAGCGAGCGCAATTAAGAGGACCCGGGTGGCACGCGTGAATCGAAATCGCTGTGCGGGCACAACTCCGCGAACCGCAGGAGGATGTGGCTTTCTTATTGTTCTGCTGATGGCTCAGGTCGCCTTAGCCGATAAGATTCGCATCCTGGAAGACCCTAACGAATCCGCCCAGGCGCGAGTGGATCTAATCCAACAGGCGAAGCATTCGGTCGATGCTCAGTACTATATTGTCGGAGATGACTATTTTACCCTGGCGGGGCTGGCGCTTTTGCGGGACGCGGCGCGGCGAGGTTGCGAGGTGCGCCTGATCATTGATGGACGCTCGAACAAGCTCTCCAGCGGGGTGCATGCGCATTTGAACAGGGAGCATGTCTTCATAAAGCTCTATCATCCGGTCCGTCTGGACAAACTCTTCCTCGTTTCTCACCGGATGCATGACAAGGGGCTCAACATCGATCACCGATGCATGATTCGCGGAGGTCGTAACGTCGAAGGCGATTACTTCGGCTACGAGAAGCGCAATTACGTCGACCGCGACGTGTATGTCGAAGGCAAGGGAGTGAAGGAATCGGTCGCCTATTTTGATCGTTTATGGAACAGCGAAGAGGTCAGCGACGTCATTCACATTCATGATCCGCAGGGCACCCGAGCCCGGGATGGAGGCCGGGTCCTGGACGAAGCGTGGGAGCGGCTTCGGACTGGCAAGAAGCCCAGGGTGAATACACATACGAACTGGAGCACGCGCGCCCGTGAAGTCTCTCCCGTAGAATTCCTTTACGATCCGGTCGGCAGGAAAGATGTCGAGTTTGGGATTGCGCAAAACCTGCGTCAGAAGCTTCTCCGCACGCGCCACTCTGTCCTCATCGAAACACCGTATCTGGTCCCGACGAAGGAACTTCTAGCCGACCTGATCGAACTCAAGAAACGGGGCGTCACCCAGATTGAAATGGTGACTAACTCGACCGCTTCGAACGACGATATGCTGGTTGCGCTTGGCTACGAAGCCGGAAAGAAAAAGCTCCTGCAGTTGGGTGTCGATCTCTGGGAGTACAAGGGTCCGAACTCGATTCATGCGAAATCCGCCGTGCTCGATAACAAAATGGCGTTGATCGGATCGTTCAACATAGATCCACGCTCCCAACATTTGAACACGGAGACAGGGGTGGCCATCTCTGATGAGAAGATCGCGCTAGAGTTACGCCGCTATATCGATGTGCATAAAACTAACTGCACCCGAATCACCGCGGACCAACTGCGCGCCACTGACCAGAGCGTGCCTTTGTCAGCCTCGCAACGCTTCAAGGTTTCCATTCTGAAAATGCTGCTCCTGGTTCTGCGCGGCCAACTGTGAAGCTCTCGCACACAGATGGTAATGCCGCCGCGTTGCCCCCGATCTGGGTGATAGGCTTTACCGGGCACCGCCATCTGCAGGATCCCGAAAGCCTGGGTCGATCCCTCCAGACATTGCTCCAATCCTTGCGCCAGGAGATTCCCGGGCAATTGTTTGCTTACTCGTCAGTCGCGATAGGAGCAGACGCGGTTTTCGCCGACGTGTGCGTCGGCTTGGGGCTACCCTGGACCGGCGCTCAGGTAATATTCCAAATCGTCGTTAGGAACCACTTCCTGGATACGAAATTGCAGGATGTGTAGATGGGAATTAGCGGCCAGTTGCACTTCACGCAGGACTTGGTCTGACCCGTTGGAGTGCGCGGAGAAGATGAGGACCATAACCTGACTATGTTGAATCGCTCTTGTAATTTCGCCTGAGAAGGACCGGCCGGGCTGGACATCCCGCGGTGCGATCCAGCAACGAATTTCCGAACTCTCGAGTGCAGCACAGACTGCATCCGCTAGTGTTTTGTCCTGAGACGAATGCGAGATGAAGACATCGTGCGCCATATCACCGGAATGTGCTTCCTTTTATCCGCCCGCCGGCGACGAGGCAATCTTCATTGGGAAGACAGGTGTCTCCGGAGAATCTTTCGGGCTGGCGGCCCCCCAAGGTCCATTGAAGCTACCCCGCATGGATTTGAACCATGAATAACGCCTCCAAAGGGCGCTGTGTTACGATGGAACGCGCAATTTGTTGTCAAATTGTTACCGATTAGAATTCACTCGCCCGCATGCCAACGTCAGACGCAGAATAAGATGATTACTTGCAATCGCCATTACGTACTTCGATCTGAGATCGTGCGATTCAATCAACGCGCTTCTGCAGGGGAGTTTGCCAAGACGCCTGTGATGCCAAAGTCACGGGGAACCCCAATGATCCGCTGACCCAAAGGTGGCTTCCGGTCTCGCACAAACCCTAGCACAGACCTCGATGCGCAGGGTCACGAAAGCTCGAAGGTCTCGCTTTACGCTTACCTGAACGCGACAAACGAGACTGGGTTTGGCAATCCGATCAATGAAGCAATTCGCGACTCAGCGACGCCGAATTGCGACGGTTGGCGCAAAGTCGACGAACTACCGTATGACTTCGGACGCAAACATCTGAGCATCCTCTTCGAAAAAGATGGTCGCCATTCGCTCATCACGAAAGGTGCGCTCCGACAAATGCTGGAGGTATGCTCGCAGGCGGAGTTGGCTGAT
>JBBRRL010000165.1:0-5644 GCA_038200775.1 Nitrospirales bacterium | reverse complement strand
CATCACTTTTTTTGCGCCGGAATTATCGGCGACGTCCAACCGGCTGTAGATTTGAATCATACGCCGCTGGCCTTTTTGACAATTTCCAATACCCGAAAATGTTTGTCCTTGCTTATCGGCCGAGTTTCGACCAATCGAACATGGTCGCCGACATGACAATCGTTCTTCTCATCATGCGCCTTGAGCTTGGTGATGCGACGGATGACCTTGCCGTATTTGGCATGGCGAGTGAGGCGCTTAATAATGACCACCACGGTCTTGTCCATCTTATCGCTGATCACCTCGCCGACCATCTCGCGGCGGTGAGCCTTCGCGACACCGCCCTCCTGAGCGTTCTGTACCGGACTCATGTTCGGACTGTCCCTTCCTTGAGTGCTTTCTGGCCCAAAATAGTTTTGATACGCGCAATCTCGCGCCGCGTCCTCTGGATCTTTGCGGGGCTTTCGATGCGACCGGAGACCAACTGAAAGCGCAAATGAAAAAGGTCCTTTTTTAGTTCCTTTTCCTTTGTTTCCAACTCCTCAGGAGTCAAATTGCGTAGGTTCCGCAGATGCACGCCGCGAGCTTCCGTCACCATTAAATGTGTCCCCGTTCCACAAAGCGTGTCGCAATCGGCAGTTTATGCGCTGCAAGACGAAGCGCTTCGCGCGCCACTTCCGGCGTGACGCCATCCATCTCATATAGAATGCGGCCCGGTCGCACGGATGCCACCCAGTACTCCGGATTTCCCTTCCCTTTGCCCATGCGTGTTTCAGCCGGCTTCTTGGTGATAGGCTTATCCGGAAAGATCCGGACCCACACCCGGCCACCCCGCTTGACATGGCGCGTCATCGCAATGCGAGCGGCCTCGATCTGACGATTGGTGATCCAACCCGGCTCCAAAGCCTTCAGGCCGTACTCCCCGAGCGTCACGGCGCTGCCACGGTAGGCCTTGCCGCGCATTCGGCCTTTATGCATTTTGCGGTGTTTGACTTTCTTCGGTGCCAGCATAAATTACCGCCGATCCATCCCGGGTTCTTCCTTGCCTGGGATTGTCGGCAGGATCTCCCCTTTGTAGATCCAGGCCTTGATCCCGATCTGTCCCATAGTCGTATGGGCTTCGGCAAAGCCGTAATCGATGTCGGCCCGTAACGTGTGGAGCGGCACGCGTCCCTGCAAATACCACTCCGTGCGTGCAATCTCAGCGCCCGCAAGCCGGCCGGAACAGCGTATTTTAATGCCGCGCGCCCCCAGACGAAGCGCGGAGGCCACGCTGCGTTTCATGGCGCGACGAAACGCGACGCGCTTCTCCAGCTGAACTGCGATATTCTCCGTCACAAGCTGCGCATCGAGCTCAGGCTTTTTGATTTCCTTGATCGTGATGTACACCTGGCGGCCAATGCTTTTCTCAAGCTCAGCTTTGAGCTTGTCCACTTCGGCGCCCTTACGGCCGATGATGATGCCCGGCCGGGCGGTATGAATGATCACCTTCGCCTGGTCACCGGATCGTTCAATTTCCACTTTCGAGACGCCGGCATGGTAGAGCTTGGTCTTCACCATTTTTCGGATACGGATGTCCTCGTGCAGCGTTTTGGCGTAATCCTTGTCCGCAAACCAACGCGAGTTCCATGGTTTGGTGTATCCCAGTCTCAAGCCGATCGGATGTATCTTCTGACCCATGGCCTATGCTTTTCTCTCTGCCGGCTTCTGTGCGAAGGGGGCCTTTGCCCTCTTTTTTTGCTCTGCCGGCGCGTCGGTCTTCACCGGAGACTTCGCTGTGGATGTTTTGCGGGACACCGGCTTCTTCACCTTCACCTCGATTGGCGTCACGGCGACGGTAATGTGGCTCATGCGCTTGTGAATCGAAAAGGCTCTGCCTTGTGCCCGCGGCTGAATTCTCTTGATTGTCGGACCGTTGTCGACGAACGCCCGACTGACTCGCAACTCGTCGGCATCACCCAAGTCCTTTCCGCCTTGCTGCGCGTTCGCAACCGCGGAGAGGAGAACTTTTTCAACGACCCGGGCCGCGCTTCGCGGGGTGAATTTTAACGTGGCCAAGGCATCCGGCACGGCACGACCTCGGATGAGGTCCACCAGCACACGGGTCTTCCGGGGAGCCATCCGTACATACCGCAATGTCGCCACTGCTTCAGCCGCCATTCATAACCCTCGTGAGCCCATCATGCCTTGCATGCATCGAAATGCAGCACCATACGTTTATGTTCGTTGGCATCCCTCACTTGAGGGCCACTGCCTTTTCACTCCGTGCCGCGCCATGTCCTTTGAAAAACCGTGTGGGAGAAAATTCTCCGAGCTTGTGCCCCACCATGTTCTCCGTAATAAAGATCGGAATGAACTTTTTACCATTGTGGATCGCAAGCGTATGACTAATCATCTCAGGAACGACCGTCGAGCGCCGGGACCAGGTCTTTAGGATTTTCTTCTCCCCGCCGGTATTCATCTGCTCGATCCGGTGAAGGAGTCTGGGTTCGACATACGGGCCTTTGCTAACTGAACGAGCCATAGCGTCCCTTCAATGCTCTCTGTTTAGTGCTTTTTCCGATGGGCAATGATGAACTTGCCGGTGCGCTTGGTGCGACGGGTCTTGTACCCCTTCGTCTTTTGTCCCCAGGGGGACACCGGATGCGGGTTACCCTGCCCGGACTTGCCCTCGCCGCCTCCATGTGGATGATCGACGGGGTTCATGACGACCCCGCGGACATGGGGCCGGCGGCCTTTCCAACGGCCCCGCCCGGCTTTCCCTACAGTGATATTTTCATGATCAGTGTTCCCCACCTGTCCGACGGTCGCCAGACAGGTGCCAAGAATACGGCGCATCTCTCCCGACTTGAGACGGATCTGCACGTATGCGGCCTCGCGCCCCATGACCTGCGCGGAACCTCCGGCGCTTCTTATCAATTGAGCGCCCTTCCCTGGTCTCAGTTCAATATTGTGCACGATGGTGCCTGTCGGCATATTCACCAACGGCAACGCATTGCCGGTACGCACTTCGGCCTCAGGACCGGACTGGACCTGGTCGCCGACACGCAACCCGACGGGAGCCACAATGTAGCGTTTATCTCCATCGGCGTAATGCAGGAGCGCCAGTCGTGCAGACCGGTTCGGGTCATATTCGATGGCAGCAACCCGTGCTGGAACACCGCGTTTATTACGTTTAAAGTCCACCTGCCGGTATATCTTCTTATGTCCGCCGCCACGATAGCGAACGGATGTCCGACCTTGGTTGTTGCGGCCCCCGGAGCTCTTAATATAGGTGGTGAGCTGCTTCTCCGGCTCTTTCTTGGTCAGATCATCGTTCGTCAACGTCGTCATCTGACGACGTCCAGGACTCGTGGGCTTGAATGTTTTAATGCCCATGACGCAACTCCTCAAGGCCGGGACGCGGCTTTAATCTATACACCCTCGAAGATCTCCAGCTTCTCTCCAGCCTTTATTGTCACAATAGCCTTTTTCCAGTCGGGTTTTTTCCCCGCCATCCGGCCGATGCGTCGGGTCTTCCCCATTCCATTTATGACGTTCACTTTCTCGATCTTCACTTTCAGCGCCTGCTCGGCGGCTTTCTTGATTTCAACTTTATTGGCATCCGGGCGCACCAAGATGCCTACCTTCCGCTGTGTCTCGCGCAATTCCGTCAGCTTTTCCGTGAGTATGGGTCTCAGTATGATATCTTGGGCGTCGCGACTCATCCCAGAATCTCCTGCAGAGAAACCAAATCTCTGCGCGCGATCAGTAGTTTGTCATGAAGAAGGACGTCGCGGACGTTTATACCCTCGGGGTGGACCACGGTGAGGTTCCCCAAATTCCCGGCTGCCTGGCGAAGCAAGTCCTGATCGGCGCCGGCCACGAGCAAAGTTTTACCCGTAAGACCGAGGCGCTGAAGCATTCCCGCCACCGACCTCGTTTTACCGTCCAAGGCGGGGAACTCTTCAACCACGATCAATGAGCCTTCCTGAAGCTTGTCCGCAAGAGCCGAGTGGAGAGCTGCGCGTACCTTCTTCTTCGGCATGGTGTAGCTGTAGTCTCGTGGATGCGGGCCAAAGACGATGCCCCCGTGCCGCCAGATGGGGGACCGGATCGAACCTGCCCGCGCACGGCCGGTATGTTTTTGCTTGTACGGCTTCTTACCGCTTCCGCTGACATCGCCTCTGGTTTTCGTCGAGGCCGTTCCCTGCCGACGCCCTGCCTGTTGCATCAGCACGACTTCATGCATGACAGCCCCGTTGACGGGACGCTCAAAAATACCAGAATTCAGGTCTATCGAGCCTGTCGCGCGCCCATTCAGATCCACGACCTTAACGCTTGCCATCGCCTGCCTTGCGCAAAGACTTTTTCGCCTTTCGGATCTCGACCACTGCTCCCCGGGCACCAGGCACAGAGCCCAATACAAAAATCAGGTTCTCCTCGGGCCGGACGTCGACGACCTCCAGTCCCTTGGTCGTGACGCGCACATCACCCATATGCCCAGCCATTCTCATGTTCTTCCAGACCCGAGAAGGCGACGAACTGCTTCCGATAGAACCGGGAGCTCGATGAAACATGGACCCATGCGTGCGCGGGCCGCCGTGGAAGTGATGCCGCTTCATGACCCCTTGAAAGCCCTTGCCTTTCGACACTCCAACGACATCCACGTGTTCACCCTTCGCAAAAATATCCGCTTTGATCGTGGCGCCGAGCTGCATATCCTCGGCGGACTGAAATTCTCGGAGGAAACGAAATCCGGGCAGTTGCGCCTTCTCAAAGTGCCCTTTGCGCGGCCTATTGATCTTCCGGTCAGGAAGTTCGTGAAAGGCGATTTGGACGGCGACGTAGCCGTCTCGCGCGGCGGTTTTCACCTGAGCGACGCGGCACGGACCCGCTTCAATCACCGTCACGGGTACCAGCCGGCCGCCTGACATCAAGACCTGCGTCATCCCGAGTTTATGGCCGAGCAATCCGTTCACGAGTTTTGATCCTCAGAATGCTCAAAATGATCGTCCAACAAGGCGACAGGTGAGAAAAATCCACAGGCGTGCCGGGTACCCGTTGCTCTTTCGAATGCAACGGATAAACACGTTCTGGATTTTGTCGACCCGGGAATGACGTTGGGAGACATTTTCAGCATTCTTTTACAGTTTAATCTCGACGTCGACCCCGGCCGCCAGATTCAGCTTCATCAGGGCATCCATGGTCTCAGGCGTTGGTTCCATAATATCCATCAAGCGTTTGTGGGTTCGAATCTCAAACTGCTCGCGGGACTTCTTATCGGCGTGTGTTGAGCGCTGCACGGTCCACTTGTTAATGCGGGTCGGTAATGGAATTGGCCCGACTACCTTGGCGCCGGTGCGTTTGACGGTATCGACGATTTCACTGACCGATTGATCCAGGACACGATAGTCAAAGCTCCGGAGCCGGATGCGTATCCTTTGATCAAGCTTGATCGCCATCTATGTCGTTGTCCCTTCTACCAAAGCATCACCATGAACCACGTGGAGGCGTTTCAATGTCATCACGCAACGATCTCGGTCACGATGCCGGAGCCCACGGTCTTGCCGCCTTCACGGATGGCAAAGCGCAGCCCCTGATCCATCGCAATCGGCGAGATCAATTCGGCCGACACCGAGACATTGTCCCCCGGCATCACCATCTCCACCCCGGCCGGCAACGT
>JBBRRL010000164.1:0-5649 GCA_038200775.1 Nitrospirales bacterium | reverse complement strand
GCCTCACGAATGCCTTTAATCTCATCGACGGTTTGGATGGCTTAGCAGCAGGGTTGGGTCTTATTGCCGGAGCGACCAGTGCGGCCATATTTTTAATTGGAGGGGGAATGTCAGACAGTCTGCTGCTGCTGCTGATCTTTTGCGGAGCGCTGACTGGATTTCTCCATTATAACTTCTATCCCGCGAAGATCTTTCTGGGAGATTCTGGAAGTCAGCTCATTGGATATGTCCTAGCCGTTACAGCTGTCACTGGCTCCCAGAAGGGGGCAACGGCATTACCGGTCATCATCCCGCTTCTCGTCTTTGGATTGCCCCTGCTTGATACATTCCTTTCCATTGTGCGTCGTACCTTCAAAGGTCCGACGGCAAGGCGACTCCCTCTGACTTCGCTCAGTGAGCGGATGGTTTCTGCAAAACGGATTTTCAAGGCTGATCGAAATCACCTCCATCATCGTTTGCTTTCGATGGGTTTTTCGCATCGCTCTGCCGTGCTCACGCTCTATGCGCTTGCGACTGCCCTCTCCTTACTCGCGCTCGTTTCTGTCATCGCTCAACAGCGCAACTCCGGAGCAATCCTTCTGATTGTAATCGTGGGGATGTATCTCGGCGTGCGCAAGTTAGGCTATGAAGAAATCGCGTTTCTGCGAGCCGCTACGGTGCTGCACTGGTGGGAAAGAATCATGTTCAAACGGTTGTCCTCCCATGCCGCGTTGGACCTGATCTTGATCGCAGCAGCATACTGGATTGCCTTTGTCTTGAAGTACGAGGGGTTAGGGGCACCGGCGGTCAAGAGTTGGTATCTCCTCGCATTTCCGTGTGTCGTCATCATTCAGATGACCGTGTTTTTCGGTCTCGGGTTTTACCAAGGCGTCCGGCGCGCCATGGGAATTAACGATCTTCTTTCTCTCAGCTTGACTGCTGCGATCGCCGTCGTGCTTTCCTACGTCGCAGCGGTGATCTATGATCCTCCCGCCGGTCTCCTGGCATTCTTCGCTATTAACGGGCTGCTGTTGCAGGTTCTGCTATTGGGAGGGCGCAGCGCCTATGGGAATCTAGTTCATCTTGGCCGACGCGAGAGGGTGATCGAAGGAGCCTCTGTCCTCATCTATGGAGCCGGACGGCGTGGCGCGTGGATATTACAAGAGTTGATGGAAAACCGAAGACTTGGCCTTCATCCCATAGGTTTCCTGGATGATGATCCCTCGCTTATTGGTTTCATGATCAATCGTGTAAGAATCCTGGGCTCAGGTCCTGACTTAGCCTCCATACTCAATTCCCAGAAAGTCTCGGCAGTAATGATCTCCTCTCATAAGATAAGTGCCCAACGATTAGCTCATGTAATGAGAGTCTGTTCCCAACAGCGAATTCCGGTCCTGCGAGGAGAATTCCAATTAGACCGCGTTTCAGCGGTAAGGCTCTGGGGCACTCGTGGTGGCCAGAGAAATCAGGGCACAGCTCCAGAAAAGGTATACGCATCGAAGTATTCTTCGGTGAAGGTTCCCTCGTCCTGAAGGCTTAGTCAACTTTCCTCTGTGTCCGAACTCTCGCTCTGATGAACCCGGTCATGCAGATGCGTGGGATTAAAATCATGTCGAACATTCATCGAAAGACATCCATGATAGTCAAGCGCATGCTCGACATGATTGCATCATTCAGCGGACTCTTTCTTCTTTCGCCTTTGTTTCTGATCGTCGCTGTAATGATCAAAATAGACTCGCGGGGGCCGGTATTTTTCACGCAAGAGCGAATCGGGAAAGGATTTCGGCATTTTTGGATCTACAAATTTCGAAGCATGGTTCGGGACGCTCCACTCACAGGAGGGTTGCTCACATCTGGTGGCGATCCGCGAATCACGCGAGTGGGCCGATTTCTTCGTCAGATGAAAATCGACGAACTTCCCCAGCTTATTAATGTGCTCCGAGGCGACATGAGCCTCGTAGGACCCCGACCTGAAGTTCGCCGATATGTCGAGCTGTTTCGAGAGAGGTACTTGACTATTTTGACGGTTCGGCCCGGCATTACTGATCTGGCGTCACTCAAGTATCGGGATGAATCAGCAATCCTTGCGAGATCCACAAACCCTGAAGACTTGTACGTTCAGTGCATTCTTCCCGATAAGCTTGTCCTGGCAGAAGAATATGTCCGTCGATCTTCCCTCGGCTTCGATCTCGTCGTAATTTGGAAGACACTTGTAGCAGTGGCGTTACGAAAACATCCGGGTCACGCCGGCGACCTTGAAACGTCGTCAGTAATATATAGGAAGACCGCCGGCATGAGGCCTCGTCTCCTGTTTCTTATAGACGAGGACCGTGATTTCTGCACCCATCGCCTCGATCTAGCGCGAGCTGCTCGAGAAGCCGGCTTTGAGGTGCTTGTGGCCACGCATGTTCAGCGGCATGCCAAACGCATTGAACAGGAAGGATTTAAGCTCATTCCGATTACATTGCGGCGTGGCGTCCAATCTCCACATCACGATTGGTCTGCACTCATCGAACTGATTCACCTCTATCGCGTACTAAAACCCGATATTGTTCACCACGTAGCGCTAAAGCAAGTGTTGTTTGGGGCTATAGCAGCTCGGATAGCCAAAGTGCCGGCGGTGGTGAATGCGGTCACTGGCCTTGGGTACATGTTTCAGCCGGGGTCTCCGCGCCGCGCCCTTCTCCGCTGGATGATAACTCCGGTATTGCGCTGGGCGCTTAGCAATCGTCGTTCCGTAACAATATTTCAAAATAAGGACGATTTAGAAGATTTCGTCCGTTCAGGACTTGTCGATATGTCTCGCGCCGTGATTATCCGGGGAGCAGGCGTCAATGTTGCTCAGTTTCGACCCTCTCCTGAGTTGGATGGGATCCCGGTCGTGATGCTTGCTTCTCGCCTGTTAAGGGATAAAGGGGTGAAGGAATTTGTGACGGCGGCCCGGCTTCTGAAGAGCAATGACATACACGCAAGGTGTGTTCTCGTAGGTACCGTGGATCATGATAATCCCTCAAGTGTCAGCGTAGCACAAGTTAGGGGTTGGTCGAATGAAGGTGTCATTGAATGGTGGGGACACTATGACGAAATGTCGGATGTATTCGCATTCTGCCATGTTGTGGTCTTGCCCTCTTACGCAGAAGGATTGCCAAAGGTGCTGCTAGAGGCGGCTGCCTGCGCGAAGCCTCTCATTGCCACTCGTATCAGGGGTTGCCAGGAGGTTGTCAGGGATGGCGACAATGGCTTACTTGTACCAGTCAGAGAAGCGCGCGCATTGGCGCAAGCCATTATGACACTGGTCCAGAATAAGGCCTTGCGTGAACACATGGGTGCGCGAGGACGCGACATCGCAGTCAATGAGTTCAGGGTCCAGCTAATCGCCAATGAAACGCTATCGGTGTACGGTCGGTTATTACGAAATGGCTCCACGCTTGTGGATCAAGACGCGAGTAATGCTCACCATGGCCGTAAACATGCTGACGAGGTGTCATACAAATCAGCGGACATGTGTCCGGCCAATGAAGCGAACAGAAGATTACAAGACCCAAGTGTCATCTAGTAGCTGGAGATAAAATGCCGAATCTTAGCGCCGTAAAGAAGATCATCCCTTGGTGGATCAAAATACTCGGACAGGTCTTAGCTTCAAGTCTTCCAGTCACTTATCGGTTTTGGCACCGCATAGGGCTCTTTGAGCACGGGCGGATGGAAGATCCATCCTACGCGTACGGCGTATTCACCAAGCACTTTAACGGAGTCTGTTTTGGCAGACGTCATACAGGGTGGGTAGGTCTGGAGCTCGGCCCTGGGGATTCGCTCTTCTCCGCTCAGATCTCGCATTGTTTCCACGCGACAGCGTGCTACCTCGTCGACGCGGGAGATTTTGCTGGTCGGGAGATTAAACGATACAAGGGCATGTCGGTATGGCTGCAGCAACATGGGCTGCCTGTACCAAGTTTGGATCATGTTGCGTCCGTCGAGGACATACTGGAAACCTATAACTCGACCTACCTGACCGCCGGATTAGCGTCGCTTAAAGCGATACCTACGGGTTCGGTGGACTTCATCTGGTCGCACGCAGTTCTGCAAAGCGTACGACGAACGGAATTTCTTGAAACGTTGGTCGAATTGCGAAGGGTATTACGAGATGATGGTGCCTGTTCCCATCTGGTGTCTCTCGTCGATCTTTCCGTAGGGGCGCTCAATCATCTGAGGTTCCCTGCATTCGTATGGGAGTCCAACGCCATCGCGAGATGTGGAATGTATTCAAACCGCTATCGATTTTCTGAAATGCTCGAAATGTTTCAAAAGGCGGGGTTCAACGTCGAAGTCGTCGAAGTGAAGACATGGAATCAACTCCCGACACCACGTTGGAAATTGGACCGTCAGTTTCAAGCGATGTCGGACGACGAGTTGCTGATAAACGGATTTGCCGTAATCCTCACACCTGCATTAGCGCCGAGAAGGCCACGCATCTCGACACAAATTGAAACATCGGATGTTACCTTGATCGTATGACCACAGGACAAGTTATTCGTAAGCAACGCATCAAGCACGGGATGTATAGCATCCTCGGCAGAAGCATGTATTTCTCCGGGGTGACCTGGCTACAGAACGTCACAAAGACAGCCCCGTCGCTTCGTATCCTGATCTACTACAAGGTCAACGATCTTCCCGGTAATACGTTATCGACCGCGCCGCAGATGTTTGCACGCCAGCTTTGTTTCCTCAAGGAGCATTACAATATCATTTCACCTCAGCACCTGAGCAACGTTGTGGCCAAAGGAGGGACCTTGCCCACCAAGGCTGTCCTTCTGACCTTTGATGATGGATATCGTGATGTGTATGAAAATGCATATCCCATTCTTAAGACAATGGGACTCCATGCGTTGATTTTTCCGGCTACCGACTACATCGGAACCAATAAAACATTCCCCCATGACGAACGGCTACCAATGCCGAACCCTGCCCTTGACTGGACCCAACTTCGGAGCATGCAGGACG
The DNA here is from genome assembly GCA_038200775.1 of Nitrospirales bacterium. Lineage (GTDB taxonomy): Bacteria > Nitrospirota > Nitrospiria > Nitrospirales > NS-4 > NS-11. The sequence continues at coordinate 672 of JBBRRL010000164.1, read as the reverse complement.
TCTTCACAGTAGGGTCACACACGCAAAGCCATCGCATTCTGACCAGACTGCCCCTTGATGTAGCCAAAGAGGAAATCTTCGCTTCCAAGTCGGTCCTTGAGGACCAGCTTGGCCGTGAGGTTCAGTTTTTCTGCTACCCCAAAGGGGCGGCGGGACAGTTCAGCAAGCGATTAGAAGACTTGGTTCAGGCCGCCGGGTACACTAGTTCCTTCGTCACCCTGAGCGGTCCCAATACGCTTGAACATGTGCGTAGTGGGAGATGGCTATACCGTTACCACGTGGAACCGTTCGATGACTTCATGTTCGCGCGTCTCCTCGATGGATCATGCGACGCTGTAGGCTTGAAAGATACTCGTTGCGGGGACGCTGCTCGGCGCATGTTCAACCATCTTCTAGGAACCGCAACCCAGTAGTTAATAACGCGACGCAAATTCTTCCCCTGCGCACGGTGACGAAGCGCCTCCTTTGGACTCACTTCGCTAACTTAACGATTTCCCAGCCGCTTCAGCAGGCGTTGGATTCGGATTCCCGTGGAGCTGAAACGTCGTCAGGTACATGTAGGAAGGCCCCCGACATGAAGCCTCGTCTGCTGTTTCTCATAGATGAGGACCGCGATTTCTGCACCCATCGCCTCGATCTAGCGCGAGCTGCTCGAGAAGCCGGCTTTGAGGT
>JBBRRL010000163.1:0-5702 GCA_038200775.1 Nitrospirales bacterium | reverse complement strand
GCGATTTGCGCGCCAGAGCAGCCTGTTGTCGGCATCAACCTCGTTGGCTTTCTCATCCTGCACTGAAGAAATTTGATAGACGCGACTGAGGACGATCTCGCGGATTGTCTTTTTCGTAGACCAACCATTTTCGATCAGCCGCGTTGCTAAAAAATCAAGCAATTCCGGATGCGTCGGCAGCTCCCCTCTGGATCCGAAGTTATCGGTCGTGGCCACGATGCCATCCCCGAACAGATGGTGCCAGAGGCGATTGACGTAAACTCGCGCGGTCAGCGGGTTCTTTTCGTTGGCGATCCACTCGGCCAGTTCTTTTCGCCCGCTCGAATCGGGCGCGATTTGGGGATGGGGTCCGTACATGGCCGCCGTCAGAAAGCGCCTTGGCGTGGACTCGCCCAGTTGATGGGCATCGCCCCGAACCGCGATGCGAGCATCCTCTGGAAAAAGCATGTCCTCCGCCGCGTAGACTTCCGGCAGTTTCGGCCTCATATAACGGGTAAACGGCAAAATCTGACGGTCACCGGCTGTCCCAGTCTTCTTCTTAAGGGCGGCGAGCCGTGTCTCCTCGGCTTTGAGCTCGTTAGTTGTTTCCTCGGTCTTCGGCTTCGACTTTAGTTCCTCGATCGATTTTTTGACTTCCGCCTGCTCTTTAGAATTGACCTTGTCGGCCGCTTCAACTTCGTTAATCCGCTTCTCCCATTTATCGAGATCCTCAGCATAACGCTTGACCATCTCGGTCGTCTCTGGCAAGCGCACCTTATTGATGCCGCCCTCATGACGGTCAAGTGTTTTGGTGCTTAGGAAAATACCGACCAAGCCGTAATAATCCTTGTTTGGGATTGGATCGAATTTGTGATCGTGGCAGCGCGCGCAGCCGACTGTCATGCCCAGAAATGCCCGTCCTACCAAGTCAACCTGAAGGTCAGCTACATCCATTCTTAGCTGCGCTTTGTCGTAGGAAAACCAGGCCCAGGGACCGAGCACAACGAACCCAGTGGCCGCTATCTCATCGCCTTTGGCCTTGTGGGCGTCTTCCGCCTTTTCGTGGGCTTCCGGTCCGGCGATCTGCTCACGAACAAATCGATCGTACGGCTTGTCGTCATTGAAAGCTTTGATGACGTAGTCCCGGTAGCGCCACGCTTCGGGCAAAGGGATTCGCCGGCCAACTCCGGTCGTATCCGCGTAATAGGTCACGTCCAACCAGTGTCGACCCCAGCGATCCCCAAAGGCAGGCGACGCTAACAACCGATCCACCACATGTTCAAAAGCCTGGGGCGATGAATCAGTTACGAACGCCTCAACTTCAGAAGGTGTGGGCAGCAGTCCGGCCAAGTCAAGCGTCGCACGACGAAGCAGGGCGTATTTGTCCGCGTCCCGAACCGGCGACAGTTTCTTCTCTTCGAGTTTTGACAGGATGAAGCGATCGATATCGGTGCGAGCCCAGGTTGAATGTTTCACGTCCGGCACATTAGGTTTTTTTACGGGTCGGAAAGCCCAAAATCCGGCGGCCGGGGCGACCTTGTTGGACAGAGATGATTCGGGCCAAACCGCCCCTTCGGTCACCCACTTTACCAGAGCATCGATTTCGGCATCCGGCAGTTTTCCCGTGGGCGGCATCTTGACTTTGCCGTTATACCGGACGGCCTGGATCAGTCGGCTCGAATTGGCATCGCCGGCAGTCACCACTCCGGACCCGTGAATGGCATCATGGGAAGTGAGCCCGATGCCGCCCATTTGCACCTTGTCTCCATGGCATGGCGCACAACGATTCACCAGCACAGGCCTGACATTAGATTCGAAAAACTTGGCTTGACCGGGTGTTTGCGCCCAAGATACGGCAGAAGTGCCGACGAGACCGATCGCGAGGAGTTGAGCTAACGTCACTTTCAATTTCCGAAGCGCCTCGTAATGATTATAACGATGTGATCGCGCGCCAGACTCCGCCATTTATCTTGATCGACTGGCGCAGTCACGCCACCCCACCGCTCTTCAGCCTTTCCGATCCAGCACGACTACCCAATCTCGAATGATGGGAAACTCGGGCGCTTTCCATGTGCCCGTTTCGTCGGGCTGAATATTGCCCCAGGGCACTTCACTCCCGTCGCTCGGATTGAACAGAAACGCGCGGTATTTGCCGGGCTCGAGACCGTGGAATGCCAACGCTTTCCAGGCCGTCGGAGAATATGCAACCACTGCCTCTCCGGGGATGTGAGCGGCAAATGGACGCCAATAATCTTGAGCGCTCCAGCGAGGCTCCACCAGTTCTGGCCGGCTCTCGAGGCGCCACCATGAATAACGCGCCAAAAGCGCTTTCCCGAGACCTACCTGAGCCGACCCAGGCAACTGGTAAGCCTGTTCCCAAGCCGGACCACCCCAAGCGTGGCCGTGCGGCGATAGGCCGTAGGGCTGTTCCCGGCTGTTTACTTGCCAAATGCCGTTCGCGCCGTAGGTATGGCCCCCCGCGCCGCTAAGCATGCTGGACCAGAACATAAAGCGCTGCACTTCCTCGCGGCTGGCCTCCTGAATACCTTCGTAGCAGACTTCGCCCACGAGCACAGGCATCTTGGGATCGACTGCCAAACCACGCTTGATGGCCTCGATGGTGTTCGGTACGCTCTTGCGATCATCGTGCCCGGTCTGCAGCATGTCGATATCGAGTACGAGGGGATCCTCTACGCTTTCTCGCGCGCTCCGCGAAGGATGGATGGTGATTGGGCGACGCATTGGATCGTTAGCTCTGACGTAACGTGCGATTTCGGTCCAGCCCTGCTTTTGCGCCTCGGCGTCCTTTTCTTTCGTCTTCGAAAGATAATAGGGCATCGTGCCTTCCCCGGCCAGACACCAAACGGTCGGGTAGGCGCCCCATCGTGCAATCAAGTAGCGCCAGTGCTGCTTCATTTTGGCGAGACCCATGCGTGGCAGGAAATAGCCCCAAGAGCCCACAATGCAGGGAACCAGGCCGTGGTCGGCTAGATACGCGATGCGCGCATCCGCCGCGTCGAAGTAATCGGGATTGATGCTCGAGTAGTCGCGCTTCCATGGGTAGCCAGCTTCGTTGGCCCCTCGTTCGTCGAACGGCTCCATGTCAGGGTAGAGGCCGGCCACGATCTGGACTAAGGTAAAGCCCTTGCGAACACGATCACTGGCCAGGGTTTGAAATCCGTCAGGCCAGGGGAGTCGCTTGCACAAGCTCATCCACCAGGTGTCGCCCAACCAGAAAAATGGAGTGCCGTCGACGTGCTCGAGATGGCGATGGTCAGCGGCAACACGCAAAGCCCCGTGACGATAAAGCGGATTACGGCCGGCGTACGGCTCAACAGCAATAATGCCAGTCCGATTGTGCAATTCCGGGTTAGCTTTATCGCTGCAAACCGTGCGGTAGGAGTATCGCCCGGACGTGGGCGCAGCGTACCTGATACGCCACACATCGTCGCCTGCCCAGAATGCCGGGACGCGGTGCTCTGCATTTGACGGTCCCTTGAAGATAACGTCGAGTTCGACCTCGTTAAAAGGATCCGAGTAGTGCTTGCCGGAGCGGAAGGACCATTCGACCGGACAGTTTTGCACGCCGGCTTGACCCTGCGCATGCGCAGTTCGAGACAGAAGAAAAAGAGATGCCGCGCTGCTATGACAGAACGAGCGTCTCGAAATCGCCGTGGCTCGAGTGATGAACATGGGTGTCGAACTAACCTTTGAACAGACATTATCTATATCGCAGCGGATACTGAATGTCAATGCTAAGCTATACACAGCACGATCCATATTGTGCTTTAATGACCAGTTCGAGGGAAAGCGGAGGAATATATCTCATGCGTCTTTTGATCGTGGTTTTAACTTTCCCACTCGCGGCCTTCTCAGCGAAACCCAATTCAGAAATTACGTTCAGCGCGGACGTTGCGCCAATCCTGTATAGCCATTGCGTGTCTTGTCATCACGCAGGCGCGATCGCTCCGATGTCGCTGCTGACCTATAGGGAAGTGCGGCCGTGGGCCTCGTCCATCCGGGAGTCGGTTGCCACTCGCACAATGCCCCCGTGGAAGGCGGACCCGCACTATGGGAAGTGGTCCAACGATCCTACGTTGAGCGACAGGGAAATTGCCACCATCCAAGCATGGGTATCCAACGGGGCACCAGAAGGCGATCCCAAGGTGATGCCGGCCGTCCCTGTTTTCTCCACCGATTGGAAGATCGGCAAGCCCGATGCCGTGATCCCGATTCCTCGTCAGAGCCTGCAGGCCTCCGGCCCGGATCAATACGCCTAATATCAGTGTGCCGAGCGGCTTTACGGAAGACAAGTGGGTTGTAGCCGCCGAGTTACGGGCCGACAATCCGCGGGTGGTACATCATGCGCATGTCTTTGTGGTGGCACCGGATCGGAAGACTTCGTCACCCGCACAAAAGGATCCGGCGGCAGAGTATGGAAAGTGGCTCCTGCTGCACGATGGCGGCCTCGATTCCATGCGTCCTAACGCTCCAGTGATCGACGACGGCTGCGCGGTGGATGATAATGGAGCCTTCCCCGGCATCAAGCAGAACGACCTTGACAGCTTGTTGAGTTCATATCTGCCGGGACGCGAGCCTGACGTCTATCCGGTGGGCACCGCCCGCCTCATACCAGCCGGATCGAACATCCATTTTCAAATCCACTACTCCCACACAACGGGAAAAGACGAAACAGATGCGAGCAGCGTAGGTTTGATATTTGCAAGTACATCGCCTAAGCAGATCGCCCGGCGCATCGATCTGTCGAACAACATGTTCCGGATCCCAGCCGGAGCTCCGAACCATATGGTCACCGAATGCCACACGTTCTCAAAGGACATTTTCGTGACCAGCCTGACTCCACACATGCATTATCGGGGGAAGTCAATGAGGATCGAGGCGGCATTTCCAGATGGCAGGAAGGAAACCCTGCTATGGGTGCCACAATACAATTTCAATTGGCAGATCACCTATCGTGCGGCGAAGCCGGTCTTCCTTCCCAAAGGCACGCGGTTATTGATTACCGCGCACTTTGACAACTCGGCGAATAACCGCTTTAACCCGGATCCGGCCAAGGTGGTTCGCTTCGGCGCGGCAAGTGAGACCGAGATGATGTCGGGTTGGGTAGAATACGTGGACAAGTCGCCGACGGAAGTGTCGGCCAACATTGAGCGGTAGTAAACGAGGTCAGACCCTGAACCACTCCGCTGCGGCCGTATAACCAGCGTCGACCACGATGGACGTCCCTGTTACACCAGAGGATTCTGGACCGGCCAGATACAGCACTGAATCAGCGATTTCGCTCGGATCGAGCAGTCGCCCCAACGGAACTCGGTTGATGCGTTCGCGCATTGTACGATCGGGGTCGGGGGTCGAGTTCACGTGAAAGCGTAACATGGGCGTTTCGGTGATGCCCGGGCACACGCAGTTGACGCGAATGCCGTCGGGCGCGAGATCGAGGGCGAGCGCCTTCGACAAGAGCAGCACACCCCCTTTGGATGCCACGTAGGCCGCCGTGCGTTGCTGCCCGATGAACGAAGAAACCGATCCGATGTTGACCACGGTCGGCTGAGGTGAGCGCCGCAGCCAGGGTAGGGCATGCTTGACCGTGAGGAAAACCGATTTCAGATTTACGGCCATCACGCGATCCCACTCCTCGGAGCTACACTCTTCAATGCTCTTGACCAGCACCACTCCCGCGTTATTCACCAGGTGGTCAATGC
>JBBRRL010000162.1:0-5750 GCA_038200775.1 Nitrospirales bacterium | reverse complement strand
GGTATCCACCAGCACCATATCGAACTCATTCCGAAAACGGAGCAGCAATTCGGAAGCATGGTCCGAATAGAGTAGATTCTGTGTTCTTTGGCTGGCAGGACCGCTTGGCAGTACCACGAGGCCAGGGATCTCCGTTTTCTGCACGAACGATTCCAATGGGTGTTTATCGTTCAGTTTTTTCTCGCGCAACAGATCGCTCAGCCCGGTCTTGTTCTCCAGATTGTAAATGGTGTGGAGACGTGGCCGGCGCATGTCGGCGTCGATCAACAAAACACGCTGGCCCAATTCCGCTAGGGCAATCCCGAGATTGCTGATGATGGTGCTCTTCCCTTCCCCCGGACTTGGGCTGGTGACCAGCAGTAAACGAGGACGATTTCCATCTTGCCCTGAAAACAAAATGGAAGTCAGGGTGGCTTGGAATGATTCGGCCAGTAGCGAAGTCTTCCTTTCCCAGGTCACCAACTCCAGCCGGTCTTTATGTGCGACGCTGCCAGACCCATTCGAGCCGTTTCCTGAGCCATTTCCGGAGCCGTTTTCATGGGTGGACGAGGCTCCTGGAAGCATCTTCTGCCCGTAGGCGATGCCCTTGTGTTTGGATTTGGCAGAAGGGATGACACCCAATTCAGCAAGATTGAGGTAGCGTGTGGCGTCGTTGGGCTCCTGCAAGGTGCGGCCGGCTGCTTCCCGAATGAACACGAACCCGACCCCGGCTAAGAGCCCAAATAGCAGTCCCAAAGCCGAGCTTAACTTGACGTTGGGTTTGTAGGGGCGTGAAGGGGGGACAGCGGGATCGACGATACGGATGTTGCTGGCGCGCATGGCGGCCGCGACACCCGCTTCCTTCATGCGCTGCAGAATGGATTCATAGACCTGCCGGTTGGTGTCTACTTCCCGCTTCAGGATGTTGTAGTGAATGGCTTTTTCCGATTGACTGCTGACCATTTTGACCTGGTTGTTATACTGCACGTCGAGCAGCTTCTCGCGGCGCTGGGCAGCCTGATAGTCATTGCGTACACGGCCCAAGATGTCACTGCGCTTGGTGGTTATAGCCGATTCCAGCTCCTGAATCTGGGCGGTGACCCGTTGCACCTTGCTATGGGCGGGCGTTAAGACGGAACTGAGCTCGGCCTCCTGGCGGCGAAGTTCCGCCAGTTTCACTTGGAAGTCGCGCAAAGTAGGATCCCCGAGAACTTGTGCCAGGGTCTCCGCGGGCCAAGTGCGGGCCATCTCGTATTGGGCTTGTTTCTCGGCGCGATCTCCTTGGGCTTTGGAAAGTTCCTGCTGCACTTGGCGGAGCTTTTCTTCGGCTACGCTGTCTTTTTCCGAGGTGAACATCAGGCCGGTAGCGCGTGCGTAGGTTTGGAGCTGGTCTTCAGAATTCTCGAGCTTGATTTTGAGGTCTTTGAGCTGGCGAGTTAGGAACTCGCCGGTGTGTTCGGTGGATTGGAAGCGAGCTTCCAGGTTCTGGTCGATGAATTCGGAGGCCAGGGTGTTGGCGAAATCGGAGGCGAGCTGAGGATCTTTGGAGTCGAAGTCGATCTGGACGATGCGGGTCTGCGGGGGTACTTTTACAGCCAAGTTGGCGTTCGCTTGTTGCAGGGCTTGCTCTTCGGCAGGGATGGGATTGGGTTGCTTTACGCCCAAGAGCTTGCGCCACATGGAGGTTTTGGAGGAAGGCGAATAGAATTCCAGGCGCTTTTCAAGGCCAAGCTTTTTGATGACCCGGACGAGCATCATGCGGTTCTTGAGGATGTTGAGCTGGGTACGGACGTAGGTATCGGCCGAGAAGTTCTCGGCCATGGCGGTGGGGTCGACATCCTTCATGTTGAGGAAGTTTTGGTTGAGCGCCTGGAGCTCGATTGAAGCTTCGGCCCGGTAGATGGGGGTTTGCGGGAGGGTGATGAGGGCTCCGGCTATGGCACCCAGGAGCGCAATGGAGAGAATGGTCCACTTGTGGAGCCGGACCATTTGCCAGTATTTGAGTAAAGGGACGGACATCCCTTCTTCGGGATAGTCAGGTGCAGAGGGATCGTAATAATTGGCGTAGGGGGGAGCTAAATAGGGAGCGAGCTCTTTCCCGTGGTTGCGGCGTACGAGTTCACCAGGGTTCTGGTTTTGAGGGGGACGGGTCAGTTCCATTGGGAGTGTCTACCTTTTAGTCCGTTTCGGAATACGATCAGAACCGATACACCATGAAGGTTCCGGCCTGGATGGCGGCTTCTATGGCACGGATGCCAGCCTTCTTGGCGAGATTGCTGGGGATGAAGAGGATGTCATCGCCTTGGAGGGGCACATCTTTGCTGCGGCCGCCCAGGATTCTCTTGACGTCGACGGGGATTTCGGTTCGGGCGGAGGTGTCCGCACTGGCGCGCAATATTTTGGCTTTCTGGGTGGCGGCCGTGGGCGAGACGCCCTCAGCGAGAGAGATAGCCTGGAGAACGGATAGGTTCTGGCGCTCGGTGAGGAGGAAGCCGCCAGCCTTTTTGACGTCACCAACGACATAGACCATCTCGGCGCGGGGCACGGAGATGACGTCGTGTGGCTTGACGGTGATGTTTTGCTCGGGGTTCTGGCCGGCTAAGAGCTTCTTCAGGTCCAATTCGGCGACGCTGAACTGGCCGGTGGGATCCTCCTTGGTCCCTGGTAGGGGGAGAGGGCCCCATTCCATGCGACGGGTGACCTTGACGCTGTAGCCGGCATCTTTGTTGAGGCCTTCAGCGAGGGAGATCATTTCAACGATGCTCTTGTCGCCCTCGAGTTGACGAACGCCAGGCCTGTTGACGGCTCCGATGACAGATACGGGCTGACTGTGAAATTCCTTGATCTCGACCGAGACTTGGGGAGTGCGAACAAACTTTTTCAATTTGTCCATGAGCTGGGCTTCGAGCTGGTCGACGGTGAGGCCGGCGGCGTGGATGCGACCTACCATGGGGAGATTGATGAAACCGTCCTGGGCGATGCGAATGTTCTTTTCGGTTTCTTCGAGCTCAGTCATTCGGACGGTGATTTGATCATGGGGACCGAGCACGTAGGTGGAACGGATAGAGTCGTCGGACTTGGCGAGGGAGGATACGGGGGGAATGGAAGACGTCGAGGCGAGGGAGGGTTCTTGAGCTGCCGACAACCGGGCGAGACTCAATATCCCAGTCAATACAACAGCGACGGCCAAAAAGGCCGGTGACATGGAAACTGTATTCATTGTTCCTCCGAGCTTGACATTCTTACCCTGAGACATTCACGTCCGTCTCAGGTGGTAACTTCCTTGTCACCAACTTCACACCTCTGGCCAGGCGGACCAACGCGCCGTTGGTCGAAGTTGAGAGATTGGATTTTACAAGCATACCCAGTATAGGCCTGTTTGTAAAGGCATACTCCTGGATTTTGACAACGGTCAATACCGTTCTGTACTATGCATTCCATGAGGAACTCGCGTTTTGCCTAAGGTGTGGGGGATCAGTTTAGCGAGTTTGTTAGCCCTCTGTTCTATTACGGCGCTGCTGCATAGCGCGTTTCCGAGTAATCAATCGCTTGATCGTCTGCTGCGCCGTACCTGGATCTACAGGGACGACGAGATGGTGGTCAGGGGGCGGGAGCAACTCACATTAGACCGCCCAGAAGCGGTGGCGAGGGCTTTAGAGCATTCCCAAACGGCATTGGTGAGGGACGCGGGTTCACCCTATCGATGGCGGGACCTGGGTCGAGCGCTGGCGCAAGCGGGGCAAACCGAGAAGGCTATCGCTTGTTACCGGCGGTCGGTGGAGCTGGGCCCTAACAATCCCACTACGTTGACCCGGGCGGCCAGCTTTTTCGGGTCAATCAATCAGCCATTAGAAGCGTTACCTTACTATGCCCGAACACTTCAACTGGTTTCGAACTGGGACACTAACATCTTCGATGCGTATGGGCAGATGAGGATCAACGTAATGGACATTTGGAATCTTGGAATCGGCTTACATGAGCGTCCAGCCCGAGCGTATTTTCAGTACCTTATAGGGCACCACTACCCGCAACAGAACATACAAGCAACCTGGAACTGGATTGATTCCCATTCCCTAGCGGACGATCTGCTGGCGGCCAACTACATTGACTTTTTGCTGAAGAACCAGTTGTACGAGAAAGCTGCGAGTAGCTGGGCTCGGCACCTGGGAAACCGGAAAGGTACCTACCTGGAATCCAACTATGTGTGCAATGGGGAATTCGAAAACGATTTTACGGGAGCGATCTTTGACTGGAGGATCACACCGGTACAAGGCGCGGTAGTGGAACGCGACCCGAGCGTTGCACATTCCGGTAAGTACTCATTGAAGATTGATTTTGATGGCAAACAGAACCTAGCTTATAACAGCTTAACTCAAACGGCGTTTGTCAGGCCTGGCAAGTACCGGTTTGAGGCGTATATTCGAACCAAGGACATCAGCACCGATCAGGGGGTTGGGATCAGGATCTGGGATGCTCAGTCATCCCCACGGATGAATGTCCGGCTAGGGAATATGACGGGGACACACGATTGGACTCGCGTAGAAAGCACGATCACCGTTCCGAAAGAGACACATCTACTGACGATTGCGGTGGTTCGGGATCCTTCGGCGAAGTTCGACAATCAGATCCGAGGTACGGCTTGGATGGACTCAGTGACACTCGCGCCATAGGAGGCGCGAGTGTCACCGTAATCTAAGTTAAGTGCTGCTTACTGCGGTGGGCAGCACACATTGTTGCCAGGGCCATTTTGATTAACGGGGCAGCGGCCACTTAACCTCTGGCACTCGATTAGGTGATCAACATCTCACAATAATCCCGGTAATCTGCCGCTGATCACGTACCGCATCAGTACCGGGAAACGGTAGAGTATTAACCTCACCGGGTGTTGAGCCGTCCTCCGGTGGCGGCGGTATAACTGGGCTACCGGGTTGTTGGTTATCAGTGTTAGGGCAGCAAACAATGGCACCAGTTAAGGATTTGGTGACGAAGCTGGCGGGAGCAATCAAGCTCGCTACCAGCAGCGATGTTCGCAGCAACGGCGAAAATTTCATGTAGTCCTCCTCGTAAGAGTGTATATCGGCGCTGGGGGTAGTGCAAGGTAAAACTAGGATACAAGAAGGGCTAGTTAATTAGATTACTCTGGAACGACGTGAGTGGGAAAGGCCCGTAGCGATTCCGGAGATCCAGGCCAGCAACAAAGCATTGGCTGGTATATACAAGTTAAAATCAGCGAAGCTATGCACGAGGATGGCCGTTATGGCACCGGTGCACGCTAAAGCGAGCAATCGATCTTCATTTTGGGAACTGCGCAAACTGGCCTGAACGGCGGTTAACAGCATGGCCAGGAGTAAAGATGCAGCGATCACGAACCCGGCCACGCCCAATTCGGATAGAATCTGCAGGTAGTCATTGTGAGCGAAGTCAGCCGTGTTGAGTGGTGCAAAGGCTTTGAATTTAATGAAGGCCGACTCGTAGCCTCCGTAACCGCAGCCGAATAGGGGATAGGCAGCGATCAAGTGTAGGGTCTCGCGCCAGAGTTCCGAGCGAGTAAATCCGGTGGACTGCTCTTGCTCCGATATTTGGGAAAAGCGGTCAACCAGGGCTTCCGGAGCGAAGAACAATAATCCGGCCAGGATTGTCACTGTGATGAAGGCTACGGTGAGCGCTCTTTTTCTAGAGAAGAACCCCGCCCCGTATAGATATACTCCGGCCATGGCCAGAATGGAGCAGACAGAGGCGAGGAATCCCATGCGCGATAAAGAGGACAGGAT
>JBBRRL010000161.1:0-5769 GCA_038200775.1 Nitrospirales bacterium | reverse complement strand
TGTGCTGGTAGCCCGTCGGATATTGCCATTTCGCCAGACGGCTATCTACTTTAGATTGAGGAACTGAGTTTGTTTGGTTACTCGCCGTGCAACCGCATCAGTCCCCTAATGAACTGTATGCCGCCGAACACGATTGCCCCCCACGCGACGACATATTTGATCCCGCCTGATCCGGCAGCAGATTTATACGTCAAGGCTATAAATGCAATACCGCCGATGCACCATAGGATGCCGAACAGCATGATATTTTGACCTGCCTCCCTTGATTCTGATTGGTTGCGCTGACTCCTATACGATATATCTCTTCGATTTCTGGACTCTCCTGATGCAGCCAGAATACTACTAGGTGAAGAAATTGTTTCTGCCCGATTATAGCCACAATCACAGAGGTCAACGTAGTCCCGGTTTCCCAAGCCGCACTTAGGGCAATGCCAAACTAACGCCGACTTGGTGTAGTGATGTTTTCGCATTGGGCACTCCGATCGTTGTGACCTTAGACTCTACCTTTTGAGGTCGACTTGTTTAATGTTATCGAATCGGTCGATGGCTGCGACGTATACCAATTGGTCACCTAGAGAGGCAGCTTAAATCCCGCCGTTGTACAGGGTAAATCACCTCTTGGTATGTTAACTTAGGCTAGAGTAGGGGCTATGAGGGAGAACCGGCTCGTCGGGACTGGCCGAGTGGATACAATAGTTCTAGCAGACCTTGTGAACAAGTCTGTAAAGTTTCAAAAATCGATGCGCTGGATGAGGCCGGCTACAGGCGGATTGCCGAAAGTCGTTTTGGGGGTGCGGGGTATCGACTTTGAGCGAAAGCCATCTCGAATCTGTCTCGGTGGGGTCAAAATGCGTTCAATGGATAGTATTTGTGAGGGGAATGCGAGTAGATTTCGATAAAATCGAGTCCCGGCAACCACATTAGTAGCTTCAGTAATCCCGTCATCTCCTGCCAGCTCCAGGGTCGCCATCCGCAGTCTTGGTGTAACTGGAGGTACTGCTTTCCTCCCAGGGCTGTATCGTTGAGGCCGACCCTATATCATCTTGACCCGAAGCCGGCTGCGGTGTGGCTTTCGGCGGCAGGACATAGAAATTTCTATATCTTGCGGAGAGAATGCTCGTATGGACATAACTTGTCGGAAATCAGGAGCCAAGGCGTTGAATCTAGCGGCGCTTTTGGTGGCAGCAATGATAGTTTCACTCTTTACCCTAGACGCCCAAGCGCTGCCTTCGGTGTTCCCGCCGGTCGAAGCGAATGTGACGGCCTTTGCGGGTACCACTAATCAGTCCTCGATAGTGCCGGGTACAGTCAGCGCTATTGAACCGTGTGGAGTTGGCTGCTTGGCCTTCTCTACGGCATCCATGAGCCTTACCCCAAGTCCGAGTATATCCTCTTCTGCCTCGGTATCAGGAGGCCGCCAAGCTTCCTCCGGCGGCTATATTAAGTACTATTTTGCACTCTTCGGCCCTTCCGGCCCAGTTCCGGTCATGGTCGTGGGATCGGCGAGCGCCTCAGGCTCGGGATCCTATTCGGTTCTGTCTGAAATGGGGGTATTCACCCCACCTGGAGTTCTTCTCGCAGGCGGCACCGCGTGTGTGACTACAGTCGGCGGCTGTCCGGGCGGCGGCTCGATCTTCGCGGGCATCCATCTGGCTAATACGGTGACCGTGAATCAAACCGTCTCTGTGACTGCAACCGACCCGGGCCTTCCGTTTGGGCAGTTCTACTTCGTCACAGTGGCCACGCAAACAAATGCCTTTTCCGATGGCGCGGCTTCAGCGTTTGCCGACCCTTCGATCTTCATCGACCCGACTTTTCCCAACGCGCATTTGTACTCGCTCGTTCTCAGCGATGGCGTCAGCAATCCAGCCGCTTCACAGCCCTCGGCTGTTCCAGAGCCCCCCCGGCGGCTCTCTTCAGCGCCGGTCTGATAGCGCTGGTGGCCTGGCGCCGGCGAAAGGGTGGCATATGGCAGACTAGGCAAGTAGCGAGTCGAACAGTGAGGAGCACCAAAATAAAGAAGCACAAACTTGGAAAGAGCGTCTTTGAAGTCTCGGGTATCGGCCTCGGCTGCGTAATAACCTGTGCCTTAAACGAGTCCAAATTCTAGGCAAGCCTGGCGTGCCTATCGTACAACTACTTGGACTGGCCAGTTCCCTGTTCTCTGGAAGCAGCCGCTCTGGATACCGCGACTGACGGCAACGACTTCCTGGCTTTGGACATCGCTTCTTTGCGCTGGCAAGTATTGCATTCCTCGGAATTTCGAAAGCGAACAATGGTAGTTGCCGATAGGAAGCGATTTCAATGCGTCTGAGTCGCTGGAGGTAGGCTGGTTCCAGTCGAAACTATCGAATCACCCACGCGAGAAAAGTTTCGATAGAGCCGGGTCCCGCATCCATCGAATCCTTGGTGTCTCCGACAGCCATTCTCCCACTCCAGCGCAGTCTTCGGCCAAGGCTGCTTCTGACTTCTCACCCATTCGGATCGGGTACAATTTTACGCCCCCACGGCCCAGGGCAGGCGCCATGGCGGAATGTTAACTAATGCTATATCCGCTAAAGAGTTGATTCTAGGTTGAAAATTATGTAATGTACCCTAATCATTCATGCTGCATGGAAATTGGAGTTTAATCCCAATCTACCACTCCCCTTCAGTTCAAAGAAGCTCAAAGACGCCGCCTCTGCGGGAGCCCAACATCAACTCATCTTCGGTGCCAATGTCAACCTGCGGGCGCGGGCACCAACATGTACTGGTCAAACGCTTTATGCGCCAGGTGTAAATCCTCAAACCACTTAGGGGGTCGCCTACATGAAACTTATCGTTTTCCTGATAAGCTTCGTTGCTGCCATTGTAGCTTGGTATGCCACGAGTTTTGCAGTAAGGCAAGCAGCCGTCGGCGCCGGCTCCATTCCCTTAGATGCGACCGGCATACAGAATGGTGTTGATATGTCAGCTTCGGGTATTACAGGGACCTTGACGGTCGGGGTCCCCGGCGGTCCGTCAACCGATATCTTTACGCTCAACAATCCACCTGTGGCTGGCCAGATTGCCGTCTCGACTGCAGCCAACAGTCAGGGCAATATCACTTTCAATAGTGGCTCTACGGTGTATGGAGCGATAGGTATGACGCAACCGGGGGGGCCGTTCCTTCTCAATATTTTGGCGGTAATGCGGGAACCGCGGTGAATTTCCTAGGCCCGGTCTTCGCGACTACCTTGAACGTCACGGGCACGGGTGCAGTCAACTTCAACAGCGGGTCCACGAACATAACGGCCACAAATTTTGCCGCTGATGGCACGATCAGCCTTGCGCCCAATACTACAGTCATAGGCGCCCTCACGACCACTGCAGGGGCCCAACACCGGGACATTGGCGCTTGGCGGAGCCAGTCTCTTGGATGGCGCAGTCGGCGGCGGCGCCGGGATCAGGGCTACTAATGTCGTCGGGGGTAGCAATGTCGCCGGGGTGACAGCAACAATTACGGGCGCCGTAAATGCATTCACGTTCAATCTTGGGACGAATACCCTGAGTGTGGGAGGCGCCCTGACGATCGCGAGTGCAGGCCCGAGCGGGGTAATCAATACAACCCTGGCGAGCCCGACCGTCTACGGCAACATCAGGCCCGTTGGAGCAACAATCTTGGAGCAGCGCTTCTGGTCAATGTGACTGTGCCCTCGACGGCTTTCATCCCGGTTCGAACTCAGTTCAATATCGTCCAAACGCAGACGGGCACCCTTCAAAGCGGCACGAACGGAAGCGTTGTCACGGTGACAGTCCAGAACCCTACCAATCCACTGTACACGTTTTCCGCACTCCCTCCTTCTGGCACCATCGCTGGTCTGGTAACAATAGAAACGACAGGCACACCGCTGACGCTACCACTGCAGCCCCCTTCTGGAGTGGCTCTACCGCGCACTTTGTCGATAGCCACTACGTTAGTGCCAGTCTTAGCAGCCGCGCCTCCGAGCGTCCTGCCTGCAATCAATGCTCTCTCCGACCCGGTGCAGGTTGTCAATGCAATCGCACAGCTTGCCCCGTCAGCTCCCGACCTCGCGGCGCCCCTCGTGATCTTCCAGGGATCCCGGCAGTTTCAGAATCTTTGGTTGACTCGCCTTCACGATATCCTGTGCGCCGAGGGTGGTCCGCCAGTTGAAGGGATTTCGCTCTGTCGGGAGGACAAGTCGCGCAATGGGTGGTGGCTGAACGGCTTCGGATATTTCGGTAGCCAAGATGCCAAGGACGCCTTCGTCGGGGATGACTCCCAGATTTACGGCACGATGGTCGGTTTCGACACGGCTCTTGGTTCTAGCACACGCGCGGGCGTGGGCGTTGGATATGCCCGCAGCATAATAAATGGTAAGATGTTCGACACCGGCACGCATGTGAATACCTATAAGGGCTCGGCCTTCATCGGTCATGAGCCTGGGCCTTGGTTCGTCTACGGTGATGCGTCGTTTGGATGGAACGATTACTCAGGCACCCGGCACATTTCGTTCGCCGGTGTAGACCGCACGGCGGAGGCGAATTACGACGGGCAGGAGTACACCGCTGCCATAACCACGGGCTATCATTTCCTCGGTCGAGGGTTCACGATCACGCCGCTTGCTTCACTCCAATATACTCACTTGAATCTGGATGGCTATACGGAAACTGGCGCTGACGATATCAATTTGAGGGTGAATTCTCAGAGCTACAATTTCCTCGAGTCCGGCTTGGGAGTAAAGGTGGCGCGCGCCTTCTCCTCTCAGGGTAAGACCTACATTCCTGAGATCCATTTTAAGTGGCTGCATGAGCTTCACAATCCAACGCTGGAAAACACAGCGACTCTGTCGGTCGCAGGCTCGCCCGCGTTTACTGCTCCAGGGTTCAAGATCGATGACGATCAGTTCAATGTCGGCGCTAGTTTTACATTGCTCTCGTGCCGGTGTGGTGCGAAAACCTGGTCGGTTGAAGCCGGTTACGACTATGACTGGAGAAGTGACAATTACTTCGCTCATCGCGGGATGATCAAGGTCGCCAGTCATTTCTAATTTGTCCCTTCGGTAGGTTTTCTAGAGAGGACTTGCAGTCGCCCAACCCAGTTGGCGAGGCCGTCGGTTTCCTCGCTTTTAGTTATCTCACTTGGTCCGGTCCTGCTGAGCGCCACCTTCAAGGTTTTGCACGGCCTGGAAGCCATCAAGCACTGTGCCGTCTCAGGCTTTGCCTGAGAGACTATCGTATCTATTGATCAACTCGTAGAGGCTTTGTTAACAGGGCCCTAAGTTCGTCGAACTGACACGATAATGTGATGACGCGAGTCTTACGACGCAAGGCTTGAGATGGGAGCGGAGAACAATTGAACAAGGCAGGTGTCAGAGCTGAGTGGGACAACGGGCTAAGCGGGGAGGCAGCCATATAACACGCAGGTTATACTACCTACTAGATTGCGATGCTTCTCATTTTTTGGGGCCTTTGGAGCCCCTCCTATAAATCCAAGAGTGGGCAGCTACAATTTGCTCAACCTTCGCGCAGCCTACCGCTTCTGGCATGAACAGGCGGAAGTCGCTGTCTCCGCCTTCAACGCGCTGAATGACCGACACAAGGAACACCCGCTTGGTGACATCATCGGCAGCCGCGTGATGGGATGGTTGACGCTAAAGTGGTAGTTACAAGCGGGCTGAACTTGAAAGTCAGCAGATGGCACCGGGCCGCAGTGCCGTCCAGGCCGTGACTATGAAGAGCGCGCTAAATATTATTGTCCGGCAGTCTGCGACACGTCTCACAATCCCT
>JBBRRL010000160.1:0-5868 GCA_038200775.1 Nitrospirales bacterium | reverse complement strand
TGCATATGGAAGGCAAGGGGTGCCCCGGACAGATTCTTTCCCTTTGTGCACCCGCCCTTCCCCCGGCCGCGCCGAGGCGCGGCCTTTTCCCGGCGGCCTTAAATAATCATCAGGCCTTCGGGTCGAGCAAGCTTTGTTTGGCGGGAGGGGAAATGGGAAAAGGCGCTGTCTCGGCAGCGCCAGGGAGGGCGTGTGCAATGTTGGGTGAGATGGAGGGGTGCCAAGGGAAAAGGACCCCTGTCCTGGCAGGGTCCGGGTGGGCCGGGTGTAATGGCCTTGTCAATAAGGGAGAATTTCAGGTAGACTGAGGCGCGTTTTCAGGAGGACACTATGGCGGAAGCTGCGACACACACTCATACTATCACAATCACTCGATACGGCATCGCCGAAGTGCTGAAATGGTGCGTTGATAAAAATCATAAACAGATACCGGGTACGGATACGCGGGGATTTGCCCACATGAAGAAAGAGCTCACATCTCGGCCTGCTTCTTCAGATTACTTTTTGCTGGATCAGTATTGGAGGCAGCCGATCACGATTGAGTTCACCGACGAAGAGATCCGTACGGTCGACCGGTGCCTCTACGAAAACCCGAATCACGAAAGCAATCAGAATCCTCCCATTCGCTACCGTTTCTGGGTGGACTGCGCCAACGACAACGCTCCCGATGGAAAGGCCAAGGAACGCGCGTGATCCTGTTAGGAGCTTTGCTCCTGTGTTTACTCCCATCGCTTTCGGCAGCGGCAACACCAGTTCCCAAACCCCCGCCGGCTCTCATGAATGGTGAGACTCTGTTCAATACCCATTGTGCCCGCTGCCACGGGATCGGCGCGCGCGGTACCGCCGTCGGGCCGTCGTTTCTTGATAAAATCTATGAGCCCAATCATCATGCCGACGTCGCATTTTACCGTGCCCCTGAACTGGGGGTGCGCGCGCATCACTGGAAATTCGGCGACATGCCAAAGCTTCCCGGCGTGAGCCGGGAAGATCTCGCGCAGATAATTGCCTATATCCGGTGGCTACAGAAAGAGGCTGGGGTTTTCTAGGAAGGCTTCGCGTGCTTTCCCCGAGAGTCATCCCCCCTCTCCGCTCCGCCTTCACGACAAAAGAATGGGCCGTCGTGCAACGGCACAGGACTCCTCTCCAGGTACAACGCTTTTTGAATGACCTGCAGTATAATCGCGAGCAGCCAAAGGAAACGCTTCGCTCCTTTCGGGGCGTGGTCGCCACTGGGACCGCTCATTGCCTGGAAGCCGCGATCACCGCTGCCGCTATTCTAGAGCATCATGGTTATCCGCCGGTCTTGCTGAGTCTGGAATCTGTTGATCTTCTTGATCATGTATTATTCTTATTTCACGAGAACGGCAGATGGGGCACGGTGGCGCGCTCCCGCGATGCCGGCCTGCATGGCCGTAAATCGGTGTTTCGGTCACTGCGGGATCTTGTCGTGAGCTATGCTGAACCCTATGTGGATTTGACAGGTCGCCTCAAAGGCTATGGCGTCGGGAATCTCTACGAACTGGGCAAGTACAATTGGCGCTTTTCCCAAAAGAACGTGTGGAAAGTCGAACGCTATCTGCTCGCGCTGACTCATACAAAATATCGGATGGCCCAGCAGCAGTATTCGGCGACCCTGCTCCGGTATCAAAAGTATCGCGCCAGATATCCTACCGGCCCGGTGCGGTACTACGACAGCAGACCACTCTGGTTGGAATGATTTACAGCAAACTCGCGGCCTCCTCATCCAAAACCCAAAGGACCCGACCTGCGCCAGGTTGAATGAGCTTGGCCGGATAGTCGTCCGCTGGCGCATCGCCACGCAACACTTCTCGCACTGCCCGCGCTTTGTCTGCTCCAGCAACCAAAAAGATCACCTGTTTCGCGTGATTGAGAACCGGCACCGTGAGGGTGAGCCGACGAGGAGGAGGCTTGGGGGCGTCATCGATCGACACAACCCATCGAACATGCTCATGTAGCGCCCGGTTGTTTGGAAACAAGGAGGCGGTATGGCCATCAGGTCCCAGGCCGAGCAAGACCAGATCAAATCGGGGGAGTCCCTCGTCCACGACAGCCGTGAGCTCAGTCGTATACAACTCCGCAGCAGCGCTGAGGTCTTCCATCTCACCTCTCATCCTGTGTATCTGTCCGGCAGCGATGCGGTTGGGACGAAAGAGCGTGTCGTGGGCCAAGCGGTAGGTGCTGTCCGGGTGGTCAGGAGGGACCCCACGCTCGTCACCGAAGTAAAAATCGATCCGCGACCAATCCACCTGCGCATCGTAAGGTGCCGAGGCAAGCCGCGTATAAAAGGCGCGAGGCGTGGTCCCTCCCGACAAGGCCACCGTATGCGACTGCTTGTCTCGCCGCGCTGTTACCACCATCGCGACAAAGCGCTTTGCCGCCTCCTCAGCCAGCGCCGCTGTATCCCTAAGAATTTTTACCTCGCACTCCACAGAGTGCATCAAGCGGTGCGGGACTCGTTGTTTTGGCTATGAAGGGCCTCCGCCATACCCACCGCGTTAAGGAGGTGGTCGCGTTCAGACTGAGCGAGATGCCGCCATGTACCCACGGCCAGGTTCCCTAATTCAATGTGCATGATACGGCTACGGACCAGCCGAACGACCCTGAAACCCAGCATCGAACACATCCGGCGGATCTGCCGGTTGCGCCCTTCGGTCAAGATGATGCGAAAGGATCGCTCATCGACCTCGATGGCCCGGCATGGGGCTGTGATCTTGCCGAGGACAGGCACCCCGCGTTGCAGTCGATCCAAGAACGTCACGGGGTATGCATGATCGACGGTGACCAGGTACTCGCGTTCGTGTCCGAACTCAGCACGCAGTATGCGATTCACGATATCGCCATTGTTTGTCATGAGGATCAAGCCGGAAGAGTCTTTGTCAAGACGTCCGATCGGAAAGATCCGCTCCGGGTAGTCGATCGCCCGGACGATATTTCCGGGTACGTCCAGCTCGGTCGTACACGTCACCCCTACGGGTTTGTGATAGGCCAGATAGACTGTTTCGGTGGCTCCCTCCAGAGGGCGGCCATCAACGCTGACCACATCGCCATCCGCCACCTGATCTCCGAGCACTGCCTTCCGACCGTTCAGTAAGACCCGGCCCTCTTCAATCAGGCGGTCCGCAGCCCGCCGCGAGCAATACCCGCGCCCCGTGAAAAACTTATTGATGCGCACTGACTTCATTCCGCAGTTCATCTTGATCGGTCAATCAGCTCAGCCGGCTCATCATTGAGTTCTTCATGAACTTTACGCAGCGCGTGGGCATCCCGTGCCGCCTCCTCGCACAAATCCGGTGCACGTTCGCGAATAAATTCGACCCAGCGATCAAGTTTAATATAAAAGAAGTCATAGGCTTCGTGAGCACTGCATGTATCGCGAAACCAGAATTCGACAAAGTCATCGTGACTGATTCCTCGATCCTTCAAGGCGCGGCAGATCGTCGGGAAGAGCTCGTCAAGGTCGCCGCCCCAGTGCAGAAGTTCGTGCGGGAGGTATTCCCCGATGTACTGTGCAAGTCCGTCGCGGTCCAGTTGCCAAGACAACGGTTCAAGCGCACTCTCCTGCACAGACTCCTGCCCTGTGAGCACCCGGGCATACGCCCCGTACAGAGCGCACACCTGTTCGTCAGGCGCCGTTAGCGTGGTGCGAAGTGATCGCATCTCGAGCTTCGGATCTGCACATTCTACACGCGCCCGCAATTTAAAATCCTGTTGGAGGCGACCGAATTCCTCCACAATCAAGGGGATGGACTTGGTATCCACCTCGAGGGCAATGCCTTTGAGGCAGCTCAGCCCGGGGTGGTCCAGCACGCGACGCAGCAGATCCCAAAGAACACTCGGGACTCGTGCACTGTGCGCATCAACCCAACGAGACCTGGATCCGCCCTGGTCGGTCTCGGCCGACCCCAAGCCGGCCAAATGGATTTGGATCACGCGATGTAGAGGGAATTCATCCAGAAACGCGTCCGTAAAGGATTCGATCCCGTCAAAACGACCTTGTTCTAAATACCGCCATACCGTCCACAGATGTCCTATATCAAGAACAAATCCGCACGGTGCCGCCTCGGCGATGTAGGAAAAAAAGGCGGCAGGCGACAGATCCCCAAAGGCCACATAGGTGAGTGGCGGAAGCTCCAGTAGCAGCAATGGAGAGGTGTCGGACATCGGAATACTTGTGCATTGTTGCAAAACCTGCTGGCACGCCACCGCATTCGCACCCGTCGCCTCTGCAGCCGCGACTGTGAAGAGAGGTGGCAAATACGTTCCAAATGAGTATCCGGCGAACTGTTTGCTGGCGCACTCATGATTCACCCAGGCGGATTTGAGGATCAGCGCATGTTGCGACATGCGGCGAGTTTGTTCCATCCATGGATAGCGCGTCCGCATTTCCGGATCAATGAGCCACACGCCTTCCGCGTGATAGGCCATGGTGGTTTGTGGGAGGCCTCGACGAATACGAGTGAGTTCTGTGGAGGGCGCCTTGAAGATTTCCAGATATTCTGGTGTGCAACCCGCGACGTCCAGAGCACCGCACAACTCCACCAGGTCAGGGCTGTAGACATCAACCGACAACCCGATGCCATGCACCGGAACGGACGCCGCACGGGCGTAAAACTCGCGATCCCGCTGTTGCATGGCTGGTTAGGTGAAGAGGAGCTCGCTGAACTCGGACATAAACCCGTAATACAGGGGCGCAAACACCTTCAGGCTTTCGGGGCTGGTCTCCTTCAGCTTCTTGAAGAACGTCAGTTGTTGCCGCGGATCCAGCTGTTCCAGGAGCTTTGAGAGGTTGGCCATGGAGTATGACCCTGAGGGAATGCTCAGAACGTAATGCACCAACCGTTCAGTGAACTGTTCCGCCACGTACGGGCTACTGATGAAACCATCGGGAATTTTGCCCGAGGCCAACATCGCAGAAAAGGGTACCGCTTGAGCTGCAAATGGAGTGGAGTCAAGATGCGAGTCCGGCATGCTGTTTTGCGATTGGATCGAGACACCCCCTTCTATAATCTACTAGAGGGTTCATCTACAGTCAAGGATTCAGTCGCCCTTCACGCGCCGCAATAGCGGCCCCGATAACGCCCGCATTGCCGCCCAGGGCGGCAAGCGCAATACGGATAGGCGCCAATTCAGTCGTATAGACGTATTCATTGGCGGCCGCTTTCACTAATTTCAAATACACCTTCCCCAATGATTCCGAGACGCCCCCGCCTAACACAAAAAGCTCCGGGCTGAGAATATCAAAGAGATTGGCAACCGCGATGCCGAGATACCACGCGGAATGCCGCACCGCCTTGATCGCGAGCCTGTCACCTTGCTCAAAGGCCTTCGCCAGGTCTGAGCTGTTCAGACGCTGAATGTTTCCGTTGCGGCTCTTCTGCAAAGACGTCTTATGTCCTGCCTTTGTCCATTTTTCCATAAGTCGCTGGATTGCCGTTTTGCTCGCCTCCAATTCCAATGTTCCGCGGTGGGGGCGCGTTTTCCGAACCGCAGCGTCGAGAATAGTGTGGCCGATCTCACCTGCGTTGCGGTTCGCACCTGCCACGACTTTGCCATCCACAATCACGCATCCGCCGATGCCGGTGCCCACCCATAGCCCGATAACGTTCTGAGCGCGCTGTGCCGCCCCTGCCTTCAGTTCACCGAAGCACGCCATGTGCACATCATTATCGACCACCACAGGCACTCGATAAGCAGCCTTCAGAATAGAACCCAGTGGATAATTTTTGACGGCGAGATTGACCGTGCGCAGAAGAACGCCTGCGGACGGATCCAAGGGACCGGGGGCGCCCGCGCCGATCGCCTTTAGCGCGGACTCAGGAATCCCCGCCTCGGCGATCGCCTCCTTGG
>JBBRRL010000159.1:0-5892 GCA_038200775.1 Nitrospirales bacterium | reverse complement strand
GTGGTGTCCTTTACGTTCAGCGATAACTACACTGCGAAGACACCCTTGACGAATGCCTTTTCCGTTACATTGTTGGCAGGATCAAAGATCAATGACGTCGTGAATGCCCTGAACAGTACCTTCGCGAGCAAAGGCGCTTCGCTCTCGGCCTCCAATGATGGCGGTCGTGTCAAGCTGACCTCCACAGATTATGGGACGGATGTCCGCTTCACAGCCGTATCCGACCAAGCCGGCGCTAGTCAAACCGGTATCGGATCAATCGGAGTGACGGCACAGGGCGCGGACGTCGCGGGGACACTTAACGGCCATGCGGCGATCGGAAAAGGGAACCTTCTCACAAGCCAGTCCGGATTTCCCGAGGATGGATTAAGCATCACTACGCAAACCACCACGACCGGGCTCTTCGGCACCATTGCTGTCTCGCGCGGAGTGGGCGATAGGCTGGTCGGCTCTCTCGCCACCTATACAGATCCCCTGACCGGCGTTTTCACCGGGAAGACAAAAAGTTTACAGGGAAGCATTGACGGCATCGCAAACAACATCACACACATTAACGACCGCCTCACCAAGGAGGGAGACCGTCTGCGAGCCCAATTCGTAAATCTCGAGACTCTTCTCGGGAAATTTCAAGCCACCAGCAACTTTCTGACCAACGCGATGGCGAAGCTTCCAAGCTTCTCGTCAACACCGTAGGGTAATGTACGATGAGCAAGACTCCAGCTTCTCCCGCCTTCGAAAGGATAAGATGAAAACAAAAACCACGTCCGCAATGACAATGTCTCAAGACAATCAGATCACCCAGGCCGATCCAGCGCAGTTGATCGTCCTGCTGTACAACGGAGCCCTTTCTCACATCGCTCAGGGTCAGGAGTTCCATAAAAACCACGATCTCGTGCAGGCGGGTCTCGCGATCAGCAAGGCGCAAGCGATTGTGGGTGAGCTTCGGCAGGTGCTGGATCTGGAATCGGGAGGCGACATCGCGAAGAATTTGGATCGGCTCTATGCTTACCTGCATGGGTTGATGGCGAAAGCCATGCTCGTGAATAAAATCGAACCGTTGAATGAAGCGGCAAAGTTGCTGACCAAGCTGCGGGAAGCCTGGAGCGAGGTCGCGACCCTCGTCGTGCCTATCTTCACCAACGATGCGGTGAAGGTGAGAGCTTAAATTTGTTGAGGTGAGCCATCTCGAAGTATGAATTGGATGGGGCCGACAGCTCACGAGGCTGTCGGCTGCTCCAATGTCTCAATCCCTCAGCACAATGATTCGAAATTACATACGGTGAGCGAGGTTCTTAGTTTCGCATCATCTTCAAGAGGATAATATGCAAGCCAATTCCGCGTCCGCCGCGACAATGTATCAGCACAACCAGGTCACAAACGCCGATCCAGTACAGTTAATCATGCTCCTCTACAATGGCGCGCTTTTCCGTATTGCACAGGGCCGCCAACGGCTGCAGGAGAACAATCAGCTGCACGCTGGTCTTGCTATCAGCAAGGCGCAAGCTATCGTGGGCGAGCTTCGCCAGTCATTGAATCCGAAGGCAGGAGGCGACATCGCCAAGAGTTTGGATCGGCTGTACGCCTATCTCCATGAACTGATGGTGAAGGCAATGGTCGAGAATCGGGCCGAACCGTTGGACGAAGCGGTCAAATTACTGACCGAGCTACGTGGGGCCTGGAGCGAGGTGGCGGCGCTCGCCACGCCTCTCTGGGAAAAGAATCAGGCGACGGCGCCCCCGATGAATCAAACAGGTGGACCCGCGGAGGTCAACCGCAAGCAGATGAGAGCTTAATTGTCCGAGACAAGTCATGCCGACTCAGGAATTGTATACAGCTTACACACGATTTATGGCGCTGATGGATCGAGCCGCCGAGGCGATTAATCGCAAAGATTTGGGTCAAGCGGGGTTGTTAGACCAGCAGGTAGAGTCGTCGACCTTGGAGATGAGAGCGCTGCTGCTCACTGCTATCGCCAATTCCACAACTCCTGACTCGATCGTTGAGATGAAGCAACTGCTTCAACAGGCATTGGATCGCGTGACAAAGAACCAGACTGAACTAGGCGGATGGATCGCTGAGACAGGGGTGCAACTCGGAAGACTTCACCAGGGCGCGCTTGCGGTTCACAGCTACGGGCCATCTGTTTCTTCACGCCTCCCTTCGTTCGAGCAGCGAGCCTGACACGGGGAAAAAAATAATTACGGTATCGACAACTCGTCGCCACAGGTGCGACCTTATCTTGCTTTTCAACACGATAAGCATAAGATAAGACTTTGCAAGCCGATCCATGTCCCGGAACGTTACCATCCCATGCCTCTGAATCTCCCTCCCGAAGACCGCCGTGAAGGCGTGCGGGTTGATGATCGCGTCCTGCTCGAATATTGGCTGATCGGCGACAGCGGCCATACAATGGACACCTCCCGACGCTTCGCCCAGATTCCGTTACCAGTGACTCCGGAAGCTGGAGAGCCACTCAAACTTGATCCACTGGTTGTGCAATGGATGAGCAAGATCGAGTGGACGTTGGATGCCATTTTGCACACGCTCGAGCACCAGTCCCCGCGACCGTCCGCCGCGCGTCTGATGGATGTCAATGTCAGCGGCGACGGCGTACGATTTCTTCCGGTGCGGCCCTTAACCGACGGGGATTTGATTGAGCTGCGCATGGTGCTGCCTCCATTCATCGTCGTGGAGGCACGCGGAGAAGTCATGCATACGCGTCCGGAACCTGATAGTGTGGACCCCACCCATACCGTCGTGGTTCGGTTCACCGACATCGCCGCAGAAGACCGGGAAAAGGTCATCCGCTATGTCGTGCAGCGTCAAGCTGAACTCCAAAGGCGGCACCAACGTAGCCTTCGTTAGCAATCATAAGTTTGGCGTCAATAACTCACAGATCCTCGACCAAAGACATCGCGCGTCTCGCAGTCGTTCATTTTACATTCACCCTCCCGCTTCTGCTGAGCTGCTCTGGTTATAGCTCTCCCAGTTCTATGTCGGTTATTCCTCCGGGGGACGATCTTGTGATCCCAAACGCATACTCAGGTTCGCTTCCTGAGCCCTTGGTGGTGTCGGTGTTGAACTTTGAGGACCGTATCTACCTTCCGGGATTCAACTGGGTGCGCAAAGGGCTGGCGGATATGTTGATTACGGATCTTCGTCAGGGGGTTGGTGTTGAAATGGTTCAGAGGGAACGGCTGGAAGATGTGATGCGGGAACAATCGTTACAGGCCGCCGGACGGATTGAGGACAAGACCGCCGTCCGCGTTGGGCGCTTAACTGGCGCTACAGTGATGCTCTTGGGAAGCGCCACGCGCGTTGGCGATATTCTAAGACTGGACGCTCATCTTTTGGATGTTGAACGGGGAACCGTCCTTGGCGCCGCATCTGTCGCGGGTCCGCTTGACGACGTCCTTAGCCTGGAGAAGCAGCTAGCGTCCCGGCTCCTGCGGCTGCTTCAACGCGCTCCACGACCTATTCCAACTCTGGGCTCATCCCATGCTCCTGCCACGAAGGCGGTCGAGGCTTTGTACCAAGGCGTGGACGCCGCCGATCGAGGGGATGTTGACGGCGCCTTGGCCAAGTTTGAAGCCGCCATGGCAAAGGCCCCTCCCTATGCAGATGCCGAGCGGCGTTACGAGCGCACGCTCAGGAAGATCGACACCGCACGGCTGTGGGCTAGCGCATCGGGGCTTTCGGGTGGCGACGAAGACCGAAGGCGCCTCGGCGCGAGGATTGCGGATGACTTGTTCCGGGAAGGATTACTAGCCGAGGTGCAGGCGGAGCAACTCGATAGAGGAATCGTACGTCTCCTGATTCGTTTCAATGATGCCACCATCGTACGCGTTCGACAGGAAGTTGAGCGATTAGGGGGAACTTCTACTGAACTGGAGAATACCCTGGTTCTTGGTCTAGGGCAAAATCAGATTTATGCTGGGTTTGTCCGGGCCATTGAGACACGCCGCCGGGTATTTCTTCATGTGCAGGGTCCTGACGGGCGACAGGTGGCGATCTATTCTCAGTTGAAAGGTTGGGCAGGACAGGACTGGATCTCAAGCGCACAGGGCGGTGAAGTCGTTCTCTATCTAGGGAAGCGACTCGCGGTGACGATTCCCTTGCCAGCCCTTGCCTTCGAGGGGGAATCGTTGCGGTTCGTGGTCAGCTTGGAGCCGGTGCCTCGGGAGCAAGCTGTCCTTCAGGTGGAACTGCTCAGAACAGGACATGACGACCGCGAGATTGTGCTCACCCCGCGCTCCGATGGCCAAATACCGGAACCAGGAACCACGTCGGAACCGTCTGAATCAGAGACTGAAGCACTTCGCATGGCCATCGCAGGGGAGTTTGAACGGCGATGGAATCCTGACCTGTGGGAGCGACCACCGGGACCTGGATATTTGCCCAGTGCCCGACGGTCTATCATGGTCTCGGCACAAGTCCAAAAACGAAAACTCACATTCACACGCATAATTGGGACTTCGGGCGATCGATCGTTCGACCAAGCCTGTTTGAATGCAGTCGAGGGCATAGACAGTGGTCGTCTTGAGCCGTTGCTGGCGCAATTTGAGCGAGGCGAAGGAGCGCTGCGATTGAGGGTCAACTGCGATCTGCTCAAAGATGTGCCTTCCTTGCTTGAAGCTCCTTAAGATCTACGGCACAAGTGTATCAATTAATTGACACTATTCCTGCTAAGCGTCCGATCCAGATAAATTGAAACACTTAAGTTATTTAAAAATTCGGCCGAAACCAGACTGATAGGTACTAGTCCGTTGAATTCAGGACCGTTGAAGCCTATGAGACAGCACGTGCGGGAATCGTCTTGCAGATCGTAATCGTCGAAGACGACCCTATGAATGCGCTTGTCATGAGCAAGATTCTGACTCGCCTAGGTCGTCATGACGTGACGGTGTTGGAATCCGTGGAGAAGTTACTCGCGATGGTCCGCGCCGGCTGTGTCGACGTGATTGTCATGGACGTGTCGCTTTCTAACACCGAGTTTGAAGGGCGGCCGATCGATGGCGTCGAATTCACACGTTTATTGAAGTCCGATAGCTCTAGGCCGGTTCCCATTCTGCTGGCGACGGCGCATGCCATGAAAGGGGACGCCGAACGTTTGATGCGCGAGAGCGGGGCGGATGGGTACGTCGCGAAGCCTATCAGTAATCCACAAGCCTTTGTCGACAAAGTGGAGGCGTGCGCCCGGAGCGCCGCGAGCGGTATAAAGTGAACAAGAATCAATCAGGCTTGAACCTTGACTTGCCAGCGCCTCGCGTTCCATCGGCTGGGGGCATCACCGCCGAGGTTGTGGAAGAGGCGAATCGCCTAAAGAGTGAGTTCCTCGCCATCACGTCTCACGAGCTTCGTACTCCATTGAATGCGATCCTCGGGAGCCTCAGCATGATCCAGAACGGCCTGTGCGATTCACGTGAAGAAGAACTAGAGTTCGTGCGCAAGGCCTACATCAGCTCCCAATATCTTCTGAGCGTCGTTGAAAATCTGCTGGATCTCGACAAGATCCAATCCGGCAAACTGCACGCGGGCCTGGAGCCTGTCAGTCTCAAAGCGCTTTTTGAGGCTGTCAAGCGCCGCACGTTCGGGCTCGCCAGCCAAAAAGGTCTGACGCTATCCTTTGATGTACCCGGATTGGATCTCCAGGTAAGGGGCGACGATGCGCGACTGCAACAGATCCTTCTCAACCTTGTTGGAAATGCCATCAAATTTACGATAAAGGGATCGGTACGGATTCGAGCGGAAGCCCTCCCCGAAAAAGGGCATGCCGTTGTCTTCGTGGAGGACACCGGTGTGGGTGTCCCCGCGGCAAAACAGGCCAAGCTCTTTCAAGCATTCGTGCAGGCTGATGGCAGTACGACCCGCAAGTTCGGCGGCACAGGGCTT
>JBBRRL010000158.1:0-5893 GCA_038200775.1 Nitrospirales bacterium | reverse complement strand
GGAACGAGCCAGTCTGCTGTCGTCGTATGGCGCCCAGTTGGTTCTCACGGCCGCGTGGGAGGGTATGAAAGGGTCCATCAAGGAGACTGAAACACTCGTGAGCGCGAACCCTGACTATTTCATGCCGGAGCAATTTTCAAATCCGGCAAATCCCGCCATGCACCGAAAGACCACCGCAGTGGAGATTTGGGACGCGATGGAGGGACGGTTTGACGCTTTTGTGGCGGCGGTAGGCACGGGTGGAACCATTACGGGCTGCGGCGAGGTCTTCAAGGAGCGGAACCCGAAGATTCGCATCCTTGCTGTCGAGCCAGCGGGCTCGCCCGTTCTTTCGGGCGGCGACCCTGGCCCGCATCGGATCCAGGGAATCGGCGCGGGCTTCATTCCCAAGGTCCTCAACCGATCCATCCTGGATGGGGTTCTGACTGTCACCGATGACGAGGCGTATCAAACCGCGAAGCTTCTTGCGAAGAAGGAAGGACTGCTGGTGGGGATCTCGTCGGGCGCCAATGTCGCCGCTGCTCAGAAGGTCGCCGCCGAACTTGGACCGGACAAAAATGTCGTGACGGTGCTATGCGATACCGGCGAGCGCTACATCAGCATCGAAAAATACTTTAATATTTAGTCTGCGCGACACCCATGTCTTTCTCAACAGACTCAGAAGAACAAGTCACCCGCTATAGCCGCCATATTCTCTTGCCCGAGGTCGGCGGCAAGGGACAGGCCAAAATCGGGCAGGCCAAGGTGCTGGTGATCGGCGCAGGCGGGTTGGGTTCACCGGTCGCATTCTATTTGGCCGCCGCCGGGGTTGGGACGATTGGCCTCGTGGATAGTGACGTCGTGGACCTCTCGAACCTGCAACGACAGATCATCCACCAAACGCCTGACATCGGGAGCCCCAAGGTCGCCTCTGCCAAGGCCAAAATGCTGGCGCTCAATCCCCATGTCACCGTCGAGACCCACTTTACGCGCCTCAGTGCCGACAATGCTCTAGAGATTATCGCCGGGTATGACATCGTAGTGGATGGCGTCGATAACTTTCCCGGCAAGTTCTTGATCAACGACGCCTGTTTCTTCGCAAAAAAACCGCTGGTCCATGGCGCGATCCTCCGGTTTGACGGCCGCGTGTTCACGATCCTACCGGGAAAGAGCGCATGTTATCGGTGCGTGTTCAAGCAGCCTCCACCGGCCGGGTTGGTCGCAAGCTGCCAGGAGGCCGGGGTCATCGGGGCGCTTGCCGGGGTGATCGGCACCCTACAGGCCACCGAGGTCCTGAAACTCATTTTAGGCCGCGGGCGCCTGTTGACCGATCGTTTCATGGATTATGACGCACGGCTGACCCGCTTTCGCGAGATCCGGATCGTCAAAAATCCTCTGTGCGCGCTGTGCGGCGAGCAGCCCACGATCACCCGATTGGTAGAGCACGAGCTCGAAGTCTGCGCAATTAAGGCTTCCTGAGGACCCATGACACCGCCCAAGATGAAAGGCCTGATCTGCCGCGAGTGCGGGAAAGAATATCCCGCCGTGTCTCTGCACGTCTGTGAGCTCTGCTTCGGACCCCTCGAGGTCCAGTATGACTACAAACAGATCCAGGCCAGTCTCACGCGCAAGAAGATTGAGAATGGTCCCAAAAGCCTTTGGCGCTACGTCGACCTCTTGCCGATCCAGGGCGAGCCGACCATTGGGATGCATGCCGGCTTTACGCCGCTCGTCCGCGCGAAAAACCTAGGGGACGAGTTGGGCCTGGACCACCTCTATGTCAAAAATGATACCGTGAATCATCCGACGCTTTCGTTCAAGGACCGCGTGGTGGCAGTGGCGCTCACCCGCGCCCGGGAGCTCGGGTACGAGACCGTGGCCTGCGCGTCGACGGGGAATCTGGCAAACTCGGTTGCCGCGCATGCGGCCTCAGCCAAGATGCAATGCTATGTGTTTATTCCACACGACCTGGAGGCGGCGAAGGTAATCGGAAATCTCGTGTACCGCCCCAATGTCGTGGAGGTGGAAGGCAGCTACGATGACGTGAACCGCCTGTGCAGTGAGATCGCGGGCGAGCAGCGGTGGGCCTTCGTGAATGTCAACATCCGCCCCTACTACTCCGAAGGCTCAAAAACGCTTGCCTATGAGGTCCTGGAGCAATTGGACTGGGTTGCTCCGGATCACGTGGTCGTTCCGATGGCTTCCGGCTCGCTGTTGACGAAAGTCTGGAAAGGCTTGAATGAGATGCAGAAGCTCGGATTGGTGACCGACATGCACAGCCGCGTCCACGGGGCCCAAGCCGAGGGATGCTCGCCCATCGCCACCGCCTACAAGCAGGGGCGGGACTTTTTTAAACCGGTGAAGCCCAAGACGATTGCCAAGTCTTTGGCGATTGGAAATCCGGCAGATGGCTATTATGCCCTCAAGGCGACCGCCGAGAGCGGCGGCACCATGGAGACTGTAACCGATGAGGAGATTGTGGAAGGGATGACGCTGCTGGCTCAGACCGAAGGAGTTTTTGCCGAAACCGCGGGAGGCGTGACGGTGGGCGTTCTTAAAAAGCTTGCGAAACAGGGCGTACTCAAGCGAGAGGATGTCACGGTCGCGCTGATCACCGGCAACGGACTCAAGACACAGGATGCGATCATCAATGCCGTCGGCCGGCCGACGCGTATTTCCCCGAGTCTGGTGCAGTTCCAAAAAACATTCAATCTTACCCCGTCTCAGGGTTGAGAGACAGCAAGGGATGCCATAGCATGGTGAAGGTCCGTATCCCCACTCCACTGCGGCCTCTGACCGGTGGAAAAGGCGAGGTCGAAACGCAGGCTGTCGATATCCAATCTATGATCGATTCTTTGAACGGGCAATTCCCCGGCTTAAAAGGCCGAATCTGTGATGAGGCCGGAGAAATCCGGCGATTTGTAAACATCTATCTGAATGAGGAAGACATCCGTTTTCTGGCGGGTAAGGACACGCTGATCAAAGACGGCGACCAGATTTCAATCGTGCCGGCCATCGCCGGCGGAGCCGAGGAAGACTCAAACCTAAGAGCGGGAGAATCTATCCCGGCGGCCTTAAATAATCATCAGGCCCATGGGAGAGACGGGCTCGTCTTGGCGAGTTCGTGGGGAGGGTGGGTGTAATGGCGAGCAAGCTTTGTCTGGCGGCTAGATGTAATAGCCAAGGGTTGATTTGATGGCGCATCTGCGCTTTCATCTGCGATTCCCTGAGGAAAAAATTAAGGAACCGGTCCTCTGTCGCATCAATCGGGAATACCCCAAGGTGGATACCAACATTCGCCGCGCTGATGTGCGCGAGACAACAGGATGGATCGATGTCGAGTTTGCGGGTGATCCCGGGGAAATCGAGCGCGCTATTGAGGGTATCAGGAACAAAGGCATCATCGTCGATCCGATTGAACTGAACGTGGTGGAATGAGCGTGGACTTCACCGACACGCAGATCGAGCGCTACAGCCGCCAGATTATTCTGGCCGAGGTCGGCGGGAAGGGTCAGAAAAAGCTGGCTGCCGCCAAGGTCTTGATCATCGGAGCGGGAGGCCTGGGCTGTCCCGCGGCCCTGTACCTTGCCGCAGCGGGGATCGGCTCAATCGGCCTGGTGGACAGCGATGTCGTCGATCTGTCGAATCTGCAACGCCAGATCTTGCACTCCACGGATACCATTGGGCAACCCAAGGTGGAGTCCGGACGGACAATGCTGAATGCCATCAACCCCGACGTTACGGTCAATACGTATCCGACAAATATTAGTGCCGACAACATCATGAAGATTGTGGCTGACTACGATCTGGTGCTCGATGGATCGGATAATTTTACGACCCGCTACCTCGTCAATGACGCATGCTTCTTCGCACGCAAGCCGCTGATCTCCGGCAGCATCTTCCGGTTTGAAGGGCAGTTGACAACATTGAAGCCGGCAGAGGGCTTCCCCTGCTACCGCTGTCTGTATGCTGAGCCCCCGCCCGCGGGGCTGGTCCCTAACTGTCAGGAAGCAGGCGTGCTGGGGGTTCTCGCCGGCACCATCGGAGTCTTACAGGCTACCGAATGCCTGAAAGAAATCGTCGGGGCCGGGACCTCTCTCGCCGGCTCAATCTTAATGTATGATGCCCTGGAGATGACGTTCCGCAAAACCCGCGTTCCGAAGGATCCCGACTGCGCTCTGTGCGGCGCCCATCCGCGCATTCGCGACCTGTCCGGAAATTACGAAGTCTCTTGCGCCCTCTAGCTGACTGCTTTCCTCTGCCTTCGTGCTGACGATCCCGAAACAGATTATCGAGACAATCGTGGCCGAGGCAAAAGCCGCCTCGCCGCACGAATGTTGCGGCCTGCTGGCAGGACAGAACCTGCAAGTAACGCGACACTACAAGATCACGAACATCGTGGCCAGCGAAGGGGCGGAGGTCGCGAACTTCGACGCCGCCAAGATCAGTCATCTTCAACAGTTGACGCCTGCGGAGCGGGCCGAGATCGCATTCGTCATGGACGCCCGGGAAATGTCTCTGGCCTTCAAGGATATGCGCACGAATGCGCTGGACCTACAAGTGATCTATCACTCCCATCCGCAAAGTCCCTCCCGCCCGTCGGTCACCGATATTCGGAACGCCTCCGACTTCGAGTCTGTGCGCACGGTGCTAAACCTCGCCGAACCGCTGCATCTGATCATCTCTCTTGAGAACACCCCGCCTCTCCTCAATGCCTATCGCATTGCGGGAGGCGAAGCCCTGCCGACAGCCTACAACATTATCTGAACTTCGCGGGCACGCGGGGCATTGAAGCCTCATGCCGCCCGGTTAATCTGCGACGCCACGTCCTCGGCGCTTCTCGACACCGCATGCTCTTTCGAGTCCGTTGCCGACATTCCATATGTGACCAGCCAGACCAACGCGACAAGAAACGCACTTCCAATAACCTCGACCATTACCTACCTCCTTCACGCACCTTTGAATATCACCTAGTGCAGATCAACTACAAACTATATTCTAATACAGGCGCCAGCATTTCACCTAGAGCATTTAACCCTTGTTCGCAAAGCCGTGTTTTCGTGGAGTTTGCAGGGAAGTGGGATCAGGAGGAAGGCGTGATCTGGAGGACGCCATGGATAATCTCTTCAATTCCCAACGGCTAGACAGACAATGAGGATTTCGCTGATAGATTGCAGTGCTTATGACCCAGATCATGATTTTGACGGCAAGACCGAGTTTGATCGAACTCTCTAGAAGGGATCAGAACGCGGCGGGATGGTCGGCATGAGCCATTAGCAAAACAGCGTCGCCGCAATCGCGCCTATGAGTTGCGCCCCGATAAAGGGCACAACGTCATTGGGACGAATACCGGAAAAGGTATTACTCATGGAGCGTGCCAATGTCACGGCGGGATTGGCGAACGAAGTCGACGCAGTGAACCAATAGGCGGCGCTTATATAAGCAGCCACAGTAAGGGGTACCGCACGAATATTCTGTCTGAGACAGCCCCAGATCACCATTAGCAAGCCAAAGGTCGCAATACACTCGCTCCACCATTGCGGCCATTCGGTGCGGACTTTGACAGAAGCAAAAAATAAAGGTTCCTGGAACATGAGGTGCGCGGCAACTGCGCCTGCAAAGGCCGCGCTGATTTGTACCGTGATATATGCCACAGCATGTCCCCACGAAACTTTCTTTTGCTGAGCCATGCAGAGCGTGACAGCAGGATTAAAGTGCGCCCCGGAGATGGGCTCACATATCAGGATAAGGACAGCCAGGGCACCACCGGTCGCCAAACTGTTCGCCAGCAGAGTAATAGCAGCATTCCCCTGCGATAATCTTTCACCCATTATTCCGGAACCGATTACAGCCATGAGCAGAAAAGCGGTTCCGATCCCCTCAGCAGCTAGTCGGCGGGAGAGGGACATTATAT
>JBBRRL010000157.1:0-5895 GCA_038200775.1 Nitrospirales bacterium | reverse complement strand
TTCGTCGTCCTTGGTCTGCCGCGCGAAGATTTTTTTCTGTAATTGTTTCGTGACCCGCACGATTTCGCGGCATCCTTTTTGAATCACGTTGAGCTCCCCGCTGACGTGTTCCAGCTCACGGAGGAGCTCCTCCATGCGGACCGCCTCCACGTTCCTGCTGGCGCCGCGAAGTATGTCTTTGATGTTTATGGCCGGAACCTGTCCATACTTGTCGATGACATCCCGGAGGCGCATCACGAGCGCTCCCTGTTTTTTTGCGCCTGCTTCCGTGGCATCAATGATGGTCGCCTGGGTTTCTTTGAAGGCTTTTTCAAAATGATAGATTGCGTGTTTGAAGGAGGTCATCGAGCCGACCTGCTCGCCGAAGATGTCCTCTATCATTTCCATGTCATCCTTGTTGATGTCCCAGAGCGAAAGATCACCGGCATGGACCTTATTCTGCGGGAATGCCAGATCCTGCCCGATGAACACGATGGGGTCGCACCCCATATGCCGGGCAAGAAAAAAAGACAAGTGGGCAACCGTGGTCCCGGAAGCAAGGCCCCCCTTGTCGTCCACAAACTGCATCAGCCAGTGGGGAATCCGGTTCGATGTCTTGGACGAGGTAAACTGGGGGCCCTGAAATGCCCGGATGCTTTCGTAATAGCCGCCAGGGTTGTAGACAAGCGAGATATCCGAGTCAATCGGGACGTTCGCGAATTTCTCGAAATTCTTCTGGTTGAAGTCGATCGTGGTGACGACATCCGGCTTGATCCCCAACGGGAGCAACAACCGCAACGCGGTGTCTACGGAGATAATGACGGCGCGCCCGTCCAATTCGCGCAGCAACTGGACATTCTTTTCAAGCGAGGGACCTGCGGAGACGACGATCGCAGGCCTCCCTTTGAAGAGGCCCTCAAGATTCCGGACCCCAGCGGACTGTAGAACATCCGGAAGGTTGTGCAGAATGTTCTCCAGCATCTGCTGCCCCGCCTTGAGCACTGTATTGCGATTCAAAATGATCGCCCGAGACTCCTTTTGCGCGGTCTCAGTAAGGCGCTGGTACGCGGCTGGATCAAGGCGGTTCGAAGGCGCATAGGCAATCACGTCTACCCTCGCGGTCATGAACTTTGACGAAAGCCTGTGAATCCAATCTTGTAAAGGAATCTCGTCACCTACCAAAATGCGAATGAAATCCGAGCTCAACACCTCGGACAAATCCACATGTGTAAGGGCGATCTTTAGAATGGCAGGATCCACCTCGCAAATGATGATGGTATGCTTTTTCTCCAGCTTCTTTGCTAGTTCAATCGCCAGGTAGCCCAATCCAAACCCAAGCAGGATTGAGGCGTTTTCCCCCTTCATGTCCTGCTTTGCGGCCGAGCGTGTGGCGCTGCCGATCGGGTCATCCATGTTGTGCAACAGAACCTTCTCTCCAGAGGGAAGCGTGACTCGCGCAGTCAAGACGTTTGGCTCATGAGTCGGGATCACTTCGATATGGCCGCAATCAATGTCGCTTTCCATCAAGTGCGCCAATTCCGGATCGCGCGTCCGCATGACGGCAAGGTTCTGCTCGAGATAGTTCATCACCTATCCTTTCATCAGATCAAGACCGGCACGGGAAGGCGATCGAGCGTCTGTTCCGTTTCAGGGAAAGTAACGCGCAGCATGTCCTGGATTGCTCTGCGGCCCATCGGCAGATCCCGCCGCGAGTCATACCCCATCTTGGGAGCCGGTTTGGCGCCGTCATACGTCCGCCGGATCAATCCCCGATGGGGGATCTCAATATGCGGTGGAATGATGAACATCTCGTCCACCTCAAGCGCGATAGCGGCCTCATCCTCAGACATCAGGAGTTCGTACATCTTCTCGCCCGGCCGAATGCCGACGATTTTTCGCTCCACTGTCACGGGATCGCGGCCGTACATCGGCGCGAAGCGGTCGATAATAGATTCCGCGAGATCGCCCATGCGGAGCACGGGCATCTTCAAGATAAAAATTTCGCCGCCTACCATCCGTCGCATGGCCTTGAACACGAGGTTGACGGCCTGCGGGATCGAGAGAAAGAAGCGGGTCATGTCCGGATGGGTCAATGTCATGGGCTGCCCCTTGCCGATCTGATCCATCCAGGCGGGAATGACGGAACCGCGTGAGCCGAGCACGTTCCCAAAGCGCACGCAGGCGAACTTCGTGCCGCTGACACCCGCGTAGTGATGCGCGCTGGTGAAGAGCTTTTCCGCCAACAATTTCGTGCCTCCCATGACATTCATCGGATTCACGGCTTTGTCGGTGCTGATGGCTATCACCTGTTTGACGCGGTTGCTGATGGCGGCATTAACCACGTTCTGCGCGCCGATCACATTTGTCTCGACCGCTTCGAACGGATTAAATTCACAGATCGGAACATGCTTCATCGCCGCAACATGAAAGATCACGTCCGCCTCGACAGCAGCCCGGTTCAACCGCTCAGGACTTCGCACATCTCCGATAAAGCATACGAGGTTCGGAAGCCTTCCCAATTGCTGCATGAGCGCATATTGCATATGCTCCGTTCGCGACATGACCCGGACCATCTTTGGGTCGAACTCCAGGACCTGGCGCACGATCTCGGAACCGATCGAGCCGGTCCCGCCGGTGACCAAAACCGTTTTCCCTTCGATAAATTGTCTCATGCGTACGTCCTCTCTCCCTTGCCCGTCTGCTTGGATGCAAGCAGCGTCTGAATTCCTTCTGTGAGCGGAATAGAAATCTGCCAGCCGAGGATGTCTTGGGCCCGCGAGACATTTACCGTGTTTCTACGCTCGCCGCCGCTGTGCTCCGGGCAGTACTGGCCAGTGGCGGGCATCTCGAGCACCTCCTCGAGCAGCCGCAAAAGCGTCATAATACTGGTCGCCTCGCCTGAGCCAATATTCATCGCTCCCGTGCATCCGGGCGCGACAATGGCCTTGACAAACGCACTCACGACATCCCCCACATGGACAAAGTCGCGGACCTGGGCGCCGTCGGCATCTATACTGATGGGCTCGCGCTTCAGAATGCGTTTGACAAGATAAGGCATCAATCCATTGCGTTGCCGGGGCCCATAAACATTCGAGAGCCGCAAACTCAGCATTTCCGTCTTCGGAGTGAGGAGGCTGCCGAGGATTTCCTCCGCGGCAAGCTTCATCGTCGCGTAGGGAGAGATAGGCCGGCATGGACTATCTTCCGTGGCATCGAGAATAGTCCCGTAGACAAGCGCAGATGAGGCATGGATCACCCGAGGCACGCAATGCGTGAGGCAGGCCTGCGCCAGATTCACCATGCCGCGAAGATTCACGCTCTGGTAATCCTCCACATCGGCACTCACCTGTCCTGCAAGGTTAATGACGCAGGTGGCCCCATCCAGCAGCCCTTTGAGAGAGGTCGCTTGCAGGAGGTCGCCTCTCACGACTTCAACCGCTGTCAAGCTTTCCAGCCAGGAAGGTACCTGGGCATGGACCAAGACTCGAATGCGCGCGGGATCATCGGCAGTCAGCCGCTCAAGCAAGTGCCGGCCAATGAACCCCGTCCCGCCGATCACCGCAATCATCGCTGGTGGCATCGTAGAATCTCTTTTGTATGAGGTTGTCCAATGAAACGGTTTTCAACACGTGGACGATTCGTGCCGCCGCTCGCCCATCGCCGTAAGGATTAATCCGTCGATCCACCACGGCCTTAAACACCTCATCGTGGAAGGCGGTCAGGAGCGCTGCCCGGATCGCATCGCGATCATTGCCGACATCAAGAACATTCGGTCCTCGCTCTCGGCCTTGCTGACGGCTGCCGATGTTGACGGTCGGCACACCGAGTGACGCGGTTTCGTGAATCCCGCTGCTCGAATTGCCGACGAGGGCACTCGCATGTCGCAACAGATTGACAAACCCATCAGACGGGAGACTTCGGACGATCTTGATTCCACTTTTGTTGATCTCCGTGATGATTTGTTGGGCGCCTGCGTCGTTATTCGGATAAATCAACACGCCTTGGAGATTCAGGCTGGTCACAGCGGCCAATGTTTCCGCCATTTGGAACCCCGCCTGCTTCACTTCGGTCGTCACCGGATGCTGCAGAATGACCACGTACGGCCGTTTCGGATCGAGCCCATGCGCTACGAGGACCTGGTCTCTCGGCGTGACAGGGGTCCCCAAAACGACGTCCAGAGAGGGACAACCCACGACAAAAATATTCTGCGGGTTCTCTCCCATCCGGATGAGTCGCTGCTTTGATTCCTCGGTGGCCGGGAAATGTAAGTGCGCAAACTTGGACATCGCATGGCGCAGGGACTCATCGATACTCCCGGTGACCTCGCCCCCCTGAATATGCGCAACCGGAATGTTCATATGGGCGCCTGCCACGGTCGCGGCGAAGTTTGCGCCGATATCAAAACCCGACAGGATGACGTCGGGCTGTAATTGTTCAAAGAGGTCCGCCAGCGGCGGCATGACTCGACCCATGGCCCGCACCATTTCGGCTCCCGTGTCGGGCGCGTTCTCAGCGAACATCGGCAGAACCGCTTCGACGGCAAAGCCATCGCGCCTGATGACATCGATATCGTTCCCGTGCTCCTTCAGGAGGGAGATGCCGGTCACGATCAGCTTGTAGTCTAATTCTGGATCTTCACGAATCAGTTCGAGGATGGGTTTAAAGCGGCTGTAATCCGCGCGCCGCTCCGTCACGATCGCAATCGTCCTCATTCCGTTCCCCTCTACCCTCCGTTCAATCTCTTTCAGCAGTGATGCTCGAGCGCGCTTCCGCGAGTGGCATCAAGCGGGTGCATTTTTACACCACCCAACCCGGACGCGCCTAGACGCGTCCCTTCCTCGTGGCCGCGCGCCGCTCCGTCACGATCGCAATCGATTCTCATTCCGTTTCCCTTTATGCCCTGCGCAATTTCTAAGCAGTGATAACTCGAGCTCCGCCGCGGGTGGCATCG
Source organism: Nitrospirales bacterium (assembly GCA_038200775.1). Taxonomy (GTDB): domain Bacteria; phylum Nitrospirota; class Nitrospiria; order Nitrospirales; family NS-4; genus NS-11. Next base: position 965 of record JBBRRL010000157.1, on the reverse strand, counting down.
AGCGGGGGCCCACCATCGCCTGCAGTGCCCTGACGAAGCCGATGGGGGTGCTTGATGACAGGCCCCGCTGTATCCCGTCTCGACATCACTGCAACTCACTCCACTTCAGCTGGTGGTCGATCGCCATCGCCACCTTCGCGACCTTTCCGATAACCTTCCGGTAATTCTTTGCGGGTATTTCCCCATCCGCGGGGCGTTTGACCCAAATATTCTTCTCCGTCAACCGTTCTCCCGCGGCAATGGTATCGACAACGACCACCGACGCGCGGGCGAAGCCGATAACCGGACGTTCCTCTTGCAGGATGACCTTTTCAGAGCCCAAAGCCAGGTAGATCGCCTCTGCGCCGCGAACGAGTTCTCGAAGTTCCTGGGGTTCTAGCGAGAGGCCTTGATCGGGGCCCGGCCAGTTACGGCTGATCGTGAAATGCTTCTCAAGAATGCAGGCGCCCTTTGCCACGGCTCCCAATGCGGTGTAGATCCCCACGGAGTGGTCCGAAAGGCCGACAGGGACGTGAAAGCGCTCCCGCAAAACGCCTATCGCACCGAGCCTGACGTCCTTGTAGGCTGTGGGATAGACAGAGGTGCATTGCAAGAGAATGAGAGGCACGCCGTATCCTTGGATCAACTTCACGGTCTCAGCGATCTCTTCCAGCTCGGTCATGCCGGTAGAAACAATCATCGGCTTGCCCTTTTTGGCGACATGCTCGATCAACGGCAGGTTCGTGATCTCCCCCGAGCCGATCTTATAAGCCGCGATGTCGAGTGCCTCCAGCCGATCCGCGGCTTCACGCGAGAACGGCGTGGAGAGAAAAAGGATTCCCACCTCGTCGCAGAGCCTTTTCACCTCTTGCTCCTCGGACTCAGTCAGCTCACAACGCTGTATGATGTTCCATAACGGCTCATTACTGATGTTTCCCGGCGTCATGTTTGTCGGGGTCATCTCTTTGGGGGTGATGTGTGTCTGA
>JBBRRL010000156.1:0-5901 GCA_038200775.1 Nitrospirales bacterium | reverse complement strand
CATCACACCGTTGAAGACATCGGGATCGTTCTTGGAGAAGCGCTCAAGCAAGCTTTGGGGAAAAAAGAGGGCGTCAGGAGATTCGGAACAGCTTGGGCTCCCCTCGATGAGACGCTGGCGCAGGTGACTGTGGATCTGAGCGGCCGCCCGTATCTGGTATATAACGTGAAACTCCCGCATCGGCGGATCAAGGGCTTGGATCTTTATTTGTTCGAGGATTTCTTTCAGGCGTTTTCAACCCACGCCGCAATGAATCTTCACATTAATGTACCGTATGGTCGCAACCCGCATCATATTATGGAGGCGATATTCAAGGCGTTGGCCAAGGCCTTGGATCAGGCGGTCTCGATCGATCCTCGGGTGACTGGGGTGCTATCAACAAAAGGAAGTTTGTAAGGTGATGCTTCGACAGACTCAGCACGACGGACTTTGTTGTTCAGAATCAACGGACTTTGTTATTCAGCATGAACGAAGTTGCTATATGATAACTGGCTCCGTTCCGTTCGCCCTGAGCCCTTCGAGATTTTCAGCCGTTCGTCCTGAGCTTGTCGAAGGAAGCGGCCGGCCTCAGGACAGGGTTGTCGAAGGCCACCAGGGCATTGTGAGATGATTGCGATTATTGATTATGACATGGGAAATTTGCGATCGGTCGAAAAGGCATTCGAAGCGGTCGGCCATCGGGCGGTCGTCACGCGGCAGCGTCAAGCCATTGCAGACGCGAGTCATGTGGTATTGCCGGGCGTGGGGGCGTTTGGTGATTGCATGCGCAATCTTGAGTCCTACGATTTGATCGACCCGGTCCGGCAAAGCATTGCGTCCGGAAAACCATTTCTAGGAATCTGTCTGGGAATGCAGCTCCTGTTTGCGGAGAGCGAAGAGTTCGGCTCGCACAAAGGTCTCAATGTGCTTTCTGGGAAGGTCCTCCGTTTCCGATCCCAGAAGACCGAAGAGGATTGTCAACCGTTGAAGATTCCGCACATGGGGTGGAATGCAATATCCGTGAAGAAGCCCTCGAGGGTCCTGGAGGGTCTTGGGGAGGGCGCCTACATGTATTTTGTGCATTCATACTACGTGGTGCCGGAAGAGAAAGAGGTGGTCTGCACTGCGACCGAGTACGGCGGGTCCTTCGTCTCCAGCATTGCTCGAGACAATATCTTTGGATGTCAGTTTCATCCCGAAAAAAGCCAGGCAGGTGGACTTCAAATGCTGAAGAACTTCGGCGATCTGTCATGATGCGTCGCTCGCTTACATCTTGTGCGATGCCGGTAGTCATGCTCACAATAGTCGCATGTGGTGGGAAGACCACCGACGTCCAAACCGCTCCCGAGATCGAGCGATATAAGATCGCGCGGATTGCCGTGCTCCCTTTTCGGGTGGAGCAACCCACACTTGGTCAAGAACGAGGGTATGCGGCCCCGGCCCCGCCGGTGGACGCCGGCGAACACCTCAGTGAGATCTTCTATCGCAAACTAAAAAGCTGGGAAGGAGTCGAGGTCATTCCCTCGTACGAGGTCCAAAGCGCGATGTCCATGGTTGCGGGCAGACCGCTCGCTAGGGAGGTTATTACCGCGATCGGTCAAAAGCTTGGCACGGATGCCGTTCTCATCGGGACTGTTGATGTCTATAAGGAGCGGTCGGGAAGCGCGATGGGATTGGATCGGCCGCAGGATGCCGCCGAGGTGGGTTTTGCAGCCCAATTGATTAGCGTCAGAGACGGCGCACCCTTATGGACCGGTCAGTACCATGAGCGCCAACGGCCGGCCAATGAGGATATCTCCGGACTACTGGAACGAGGACCACGCTATCTTACTGTAGAGGAGCTGGCAAGTTCCGGAGTGGACCACGTTCTGCGCAGGTTTCCCCTTGGCCGGCCTTCTCAAAATCGACCGGGGCCCACCCAGGCCGTGCAGTGATTGTTATCCCTGCCATCGATCTCAAAGACGGTCGGTGTGTACGATTGCGGCAGGGTCAAATGCACGATGAGACGGTTTATTCCAAAGACCCTGCCGAACTTGCCCGGCATTGGGAGTCCGAGGGAGCCCAACTTCTTCATGTCGTAGATCTTGACGGAGCGGTCCAGGGATCGCCCCGCAACAGAAGCGCCATCGAAGCGATCCTCCAAGCTGTACGAATACCAGTGCAGGTTGGCGGGGGCATCCGCGAACTCCGCACGATTGAAGACTATTTTACTGCCGGTGCGGCGCGGGTCGTTCTTGGGACCGCCGTCAGCGGAAATTTGAAAATGCTTGAGGAGGCGTGCGCGCTTTTCCCGGGCCGGCTGATCGCCGGGGTCGATGCCAAAGACGGCAAGCTTGCCATCCGCGGATGGACGGAGATTCTTGGACAGGATGCGACCGAGTTTGTCGGGCGATTCAGAAGCTTTCCGTTGCACGCGGTCATTTACACTGATATCGGCCAGGATGGCATGCTGGCTGGACCAAATGTTAACGCATTGAGACGCATGGCGTCGGTGTGTCCGGTCCCCTTAATAGCTTCTGGAGGTATCACGAGAGTCGAGGATCTTCGCGAGGTGCAGAATATTGGAGCCAACGTGATTGGAGCCATCGTGGGAAAGGCCCTCTACGAAGGAATGATCAAGTTGCAAGTCGCGATGGCCGCTGTCGCGTGACACAGAATGCTCGCTAAACGGATTATTCCATGCCTTGACGTGAAGGCCGGCCGCGTCGTCAAAGGGGTGAAATTCCTCGAACTGAAAGACGCCGGTGATCCTGTCGAAGCAGCCAGAGCGTACGATGCGGACGGGGCTGATGAGTTGTGTTTTTTGGACATCACGGCGTCGCATGAAGAGCGCAAGATTCTCCTGGATGTCGTCAGCCGCACGGCGGAGCAGGTTTTCATGCCTCTCACTGTCGGCGGCGGGGTCCGAACGCTCGACGATATCCGTATTCTTCTCAAAGCAGGCGCCGACAAGGTCAGTATTAACACTGCGGCGGTACAGCGTCCGGAGTTCGTGAAAGAGGCCGCCGAGCGTTTCGGCACCCAGTGTATCGTCGTGGCGATCGACGCGAAACGTGTGGGAGATGGCTGGCGAGTCTTCACACACGGCGGACGTAACGCAAGCGGCCTGGATGCCGTCAGTTGGGCACGAACCATGGAATCCTACGGAGCCGGTGAGATCCTCCTGACCAGTATGGATTGCGATGGGTCGAAGGCTGGTTATGATCTTGCGCTCACGAGGGCCGTGTCCGAGGCAGTCAGGCTGCCTGTCATCGCTTCAGGTGGCGCAGGCAATCTGCAACACCTGTACGAAGGGTTCATTGCGGGAAAGGCGGATGCGGTTCTCGCGGCTTCCATTTTCCATTATCGAGAATACACTATCACCCAGGCTAAGGAATACCTGCGGGCGCGCGGAGTCGCGATGAGGATGTGATGATGGAAAAGGCGGCAATCAGCGGATTGAAGTTTGATGCTCAGGGACTGATTCCGGCGGTTGTTCAAGACTGGCGCGACGGGACCGTGCTGATGGTTGCCTATATGAACCGCGAAGCCGTGGAGAGGACAATTGAGACCAACATCGCGCATTTTTGGAGCCGATCGCGACAATCTTTATGGGAGAAGGGGGCAGTGTCGGGAAATCGGCAGCGCGTCCGGGAAATCTTTGTCGACTGCGATCAAGATACCTTACTACTTACCGTCACGCCCGATGGGCCTGCTTGTCACACCGGTGAAGCGAGCTGTTTCTTTCACCGCCTATCTGATCTGACGGAAGGTTGTGATGGAGCAGAAACCACCCCTGAAGCCAGAGGCGGTGTGATTGAGCGCGTCTACGAGACAATCTTGGCGCGCAAGCGACAGGCCACGGCGGATTCATACGTAGCCTCCCTCTTCGCAGGTGGGCAGGACAGAATTCTCAAGAAGGTGACTGAGGAAGCAGGAGAGATGCTTCTGGCTTCCAAAGGGGGAAAGCGCGAAGAAGTTGTTCACGAAGCGGCCGATCTTCTGTTTCATGTGCTGGTAACCCTGGGGTTCCATGACATATCGCCTCGTGAGGTGCATCACGAACTGGCGCGAAGATTCGGACAAAGCGGCCTCAATGAGAAGGCATCCCGCTCATAAAAGGGGACAGGCTACTTTGTTTGAGGTTTCGGCAACTGTTCTGGAGAATGCCTTAAATGAAGTAGCCTGTCCCTTTAGGAGTTGCGTATGGCTGTAACCAATGATTGCTTATTCTGCCGGATTGCATCCGGAGAGATTCCGTCGAAGTTCGTGTGGCAGGATGAAGACATCTTCGCATTTGAAGACGTAAGGCCGCAGGCCCCTGTTCATGTGCTCGTGGTACCGAAGAGGCATATGACAGCGGTGAAGGACGTGCAGGATCAGGCGTTGCTGGGACGACTCATCAATGCCTCCACGCTCGTGGCGCAGAACAAAGGCATTGCAGAATCCGGTTACAGGCTTGTTGCAAATACCGGCAGGGATGGCGGCCAGACGGTCCTTCATTTGCATTTCCATGTCCTTGGCGGTCGCCAAATGATGTGGCCTCCGGGTTAGTCGACAAGGTAGAAAGGCCATTGGTTGACACCTGATCTACGGATTGTTACCATGATGGGTTCCTTCGCTGGGAAACGGGGAATTTTCTGACGCCTGCGGGGCACTCGTGGATAAAGGGTTGATCCCGGAAGATGTCATCCAGCGGATACGGGAGCGTGCCGACATTGTTGAAGTTGTCGGCTCTCACCTCTCTCTCAGCAAAGCAGGCCAGAATTACAAAGGACTCTGCCCGTTTCACTCGGAGAAAACTCCGTCCTTTACGGTCAGTCCCTCTCGGCAGATGTTCCACTGCTTCGGCTGTGGAGAGGGCGGAAATGTCTTTGGTTTCATGATGAAGATCGACGGCGCCACATTTCCGGCTGCCGTGCGGACACTGGGTGAGAAATACGGCATCGAGGTGGATCCCCAGCCTGTCTCTCCGGCGGCTCGGCAGCGGACGGAAAGCCGGGAGCGCCTGTTTATTGTGAACCGGCAGGCAGCTGAGTTTTTTCATCAGACGTTAGTCTACGATGTGAACGGGCAGGCGGCAAGGTTGTATTTGGAGCAGCGCGGGATGACCCTTTCGACGATTGATCAATTTGGTCTCGGCTATACGCCGGGGGGGTGGGAGCTGACGCTGTCAGCGTTAACCCAGGCCGGAAACAAGATCGAGGATCTTGCCCTGTCAGGACTGATCGTGCCACGGGAACAGGGTAGCCGCACAGGCCAGGCCACGCCCGGCTATTATGACCGGTTCCGGGGACGTGTGATGTTTCCCATTCGCGACCTTCAGAAGCGTGTCATCGGATTTGGTGGACGGATTCTCGACGACAGCCAGCCCAAATACCTCAACTCCCCCGAGACTCCATTGTTCAGCAAGAGCCGCACCCTGTACGCGCTCGACGTCGCCCGCGAGGGCATCAGCCAATCCGAAGAGATGGTACTGGTCGAGGGATATTTTGATGCGATTGCCCTGCATCAGGCGGGTCTGACGAACGTCGTGGCAACCCTGGGTACTGCGCTCACATCCGAACACATCGAACTGATTCGCCGCTTTACGCATCGCGTCGTTCTTGTCTTCGACCCGGACACTGCCGGCGTGCGAGCCGCGCTGCGGAGTATGGACTTGTTTCTCGATTCGGGCCTGACCGTGCGTGTCGCCAGTCTTCCCGTCGGAGAAGACCCTGACACGTTTGTGAGAACACAGGGCTTGGAGGCCTTTAAGGACTTGCTTCAACGCGCGCCTTCGCTTCTTGAGTTCACCGTGCAGGGAAGTCTCAAAACGGGAAGGCAGGGCAGCGTGGAGGAACGTGTACGGTGCGTGGAGGAGGTACTTTCGCTTTTGCAAAAGATCAGCAATCCCGTCGAGAAAGCCGCTTCCATTCGCCATGTCGCCGACCAACTGGGCAT
>JBBRRL010000155.1:0-5901 GCA_038200775.1 Nitrospirales bacterium | reverse complement strand
GGTCATCAATCGCGTCTATCGGCGCGACGAAATTTTCCATGGTCCGTTCGCGAACGAAGGCGCCGATCTCGTGCTCGATTGGTGGAGCGAGAACAGTCTCTTTTCCACTCAGCCAAGCTTTCCGGAAGACACCGACAAACCAGCCCTCGTCATCCGCGAACATCGGCCCTCGGCGACCTCGGAGTGGGGCGGCACTCATCGGCTGACCGGCATCCTGGTCGGCTGCGCGCCCGCCTTGAAGACTGGCGCGGAAATCGGGAATGCGCACTTGATCGATCTCGCTCCCACCATGCTTCATCTCTTGGGCGTGCCTGTGCCTGAAGACATGGACGGCAAAGTCCTTGTCGACGCCTTCCGTCCCGAGTTTCTCGCTAAACATCCTGTCGAGGCCGGTGCTGCCTCCGGCACGTCGGGCGGTGACCGGCCCAGTGGTTACACCGATGAAGAGTCAGCCAAGGTCGAGGAGCGTCTCCAGGCTTTGGGTTATCTCGAATAGGAGCAACTACGGACTAACTATTATGTTTGAAATGATTCGTGCGGATCTTAACCGCAAACGCAATGCCTACGGGGTACGGCCAGAAGACAAATCTTTTTTCCGCCAATGGATTACGCCCCTCCTCGAGTTTGGGACGTTCGCCGTCATTGATTACCGATTCGGACGCTGGGCCTATAGTGTTAAGATTCCTGTCATTCGCCAAATCCTCATCGCCCTCTACCTCGTCCTGGATGTCTTCTGCGCAGCGATTACTGGCATAAAAATTCATCCGGAAAGCGAGATTGGTCCGGGCCTCGTTGTCCACACCTTTTCCTGCATCCACGTCCTGGTGAAACGTATGGGACACAGCTGCACCATCAACCAAGGGGTCTCGCTCGCCAACGTGCGAGGTTCAGGCCGTCCGACGATCGGAGACAATTGCTACTTCGGAGCGGGCTGCAAAGTCATGGGAGGCATTATTATCGGCAGCAATGTCGTGGTGGCCGCTAACTCTGTCGTGATTAGTGACGTCCCGGATAGCTGCACGGTGATGGGTGTACCAGCGCGAATCATCTCACGAGAAGTTTCGAGTCCCTATCTAAAGACCCCAGTGGTCCCCGTAAGGACGCCCGCGACTACTACGGCAACGTGACTAAACCTAAATCCAATCGGAGGAACGGGGGAGAAGCCTACTCTGTCGCCATGGTGGCGGCCTGTCCCTTCCCGGCCAATCACGGCTCGGCCGCCAGCATTCGCGAGATGTCGGATACTCTTACCGACATGGGTCATAACGTTCATATCGTAACTTACCCGACCGGACAGGACGATATCCGGGTGCGTCGCGCCAAGATTCATCGGACCGCGCCTTTTCGACCCGAGGGTAACGCCAAGGTCGGTCCTTCTTCGGAAAAGTTTCTCTTCGACTTCCAACTCCTGCGTCTTCTTTGTCGCGTCATCCGACGCGAGCAGATAGATGTCATCCACGCCCACAACTATGAAGGCGCCCTGGTCGGGATCATGGCGAAGTGGATTACGGGCCGCCCACTCCTTTATAATGCCGTTAACCTCATGACCGATGAGTTAGCCGGCTACCGCTTTATCCGCCCGGCATGGCTCGCGCATGGGATCGCCCGCGGGCTGGATTGGTTTACCCCGATCTTTCCGGATCATATCACTGCAGTTTCCCCGGAACTGAGGGACTGGTTTGTCGAACACGGTGTCCCCGCGAGAAAAGTCGACATGATACCGGCCGGGATCGAGCCGGAGCTCTTTGATCACCCGCAGCCGGAAAAGTTTCGCGAACAATATCAGATCAACGGCCGGCCGGTCGTGATGTACACCGGGGTCTTGAATGCTTTCCAGCGGGTCGATTATTTACTCCGCGCATTTGCCGTGGCGTTGGAGAGCAAACCGGACGCTCTCCTCATGGTGGTGAGCCCGTTGGTTTCAGAGTCGCATGCGAAAGAGCATCAGCGGCTCGCGGATGAGCTGGGCATCTCGCGCTCGGTTATCTGGGTCGCTCCCCACACTTTGGAAGATCTTCCCAGCTACCTCGCGTTGGCAGACGTGACCGTCGTGCCGCGGCCAGAATGTCCCGGCCATCCGGTAAAGTTGCTCAACTACATGCTCGCAGGCAAACCGACCGTCTCCTTCGCCGGCGGAGCCAAGGGCGTTCGCCACCTGCACGACGCTTTGATCGTGCCGAATCACGATTTTGACGCTCTGGGCCGCGGCATCGTCACCCTCCTCGATGATCGGACGCTCGCCGCCAAGTTAGGGGCCAACGCGCGCGCGACGGTTCTGGCAGATTTCGATTGGCGCCAGATTTGCCGCAAGATCGAGCATATTTACGACCGGCTTCTTGGCGCCTCGGCTGTTCAGGTTCCGGCCCTGAGTGAACCGACGGCCGCCGCGATGGAACCATAACGCCGGATTACTTCGGTCTTGCCAGAATTTTGTAATAGTAATTATCCTCGACAAAATTTCGCTGGCCACCTATGAACAACCTACCTTCGGTGCCATTACGGCACTCTCACTGATACTATGGAAACGAAAACTCAACGCGCGGACGAATTGTCCCGACCCGGAATCGGCGGCTCTTCTCGTGGAACTCCCACACCTCCAATGAAACGTTCCCATTGGATCATCTTCTTTGTCATCTGCTTTATCCTCGGCGTCCTTGTCTTCGCCACGGTGATTCACTTGATCGATACCACCCCGTCCAAGGCCCGGTTGGTCAACGCAGCGGCACCCGTGGAAACCGTGCCGGTGCGGCGGCAAAATCTGAATGAAGTCATCGGCGGCAGCGGATCCGTCGAGCAAGCGCAAACGGTGCAGTTGACCAGCCAGGTCACCGCCGAGGTGCTCGAGGTTCCAGTGAAAATCGGCGACATCGTCAAGAAGGGCGATCTCCTCGTCCGTTTGGATGATCGCCTGATCCAGGCCACCCTGGACGCCAATCGCGCCTACGTCGACGTCAGTAACATCAAGATTAAGGACCAGACCCGGCAGGTGGAGCGTTACACTGCGCTGCAGCGGCAAAAGATGGGCACGCCGCTCGAGTTGGAGAAGAGCGAGATGTCGCTCGCCGATGCCAAGGAATCCCTCGCCAAGTCCACTCTTTCCCTGCGCCAGGCCGAGTTCGATCTCGAGCACGTCAAGATCACCGCGCCGCTCGATGGCATCGTGCTGGAGCGTCTCGTGAACCCTGGTGAAAGCACACATCGCGAACAGGTCATGATGAAAATCGGCTCACTAAACACCGTCCTCCTGGCGGCCAAGATGAGCGAAGAAAAAATGCATTCGCTTCAAACCGGTCTCGCCGCCGAGGCCAGCTTCCCTGCCTACCCAGGCGAGCGTTTCGAAGGCAAGGTGCTCAAAATTGATCCGAATATCGATCCCGTGACCCGGACATTCGTCGCTTATATCGAGATTAAGAATCCCGACTCCCGTCTAAAGCCCGGCCTCTCCGGCTTCGCCCGCATCCGACGCTCGGCCAAAGATGTCCTCGCCGTGCCCAGCATCGCGATCATGAATCCTTCCGGTGAGCAGGCATCCGTCTTCGTTGTCGATGATTCTGGTCACGCCAATATGCGAAAGATCCGTCCGGGGATTGTCGTCGACGCGATGACCGCGGTCCGTGATGGACTGAAAGAGGGCGAAAAGGTCGTGACCGTGGGCCAGCTATACCTGAACAACAATGACAAAGTGCGCACATCAAACAAATCGCTTGAAAAATAGCGTTGCCCTCAGTTTGGCGGTCCTGCTCTCCATCGCGCCCTTGGCGTCGGCAGGAGAAGGAGTGATCGTGGCCGACTCGCGCGCGCTCACGCTGAAAGACTGCATCGCCCTGGCGTTGGACGAAAGCCCTCTCCTGGAGGCCAGCCGACTCGACGTCGCTTCGGCGACCGAGGAAGCGCGAGCAGCGCGAGCTCAGAACTTGCCCCAGATCACGGGCTCTGCCGGCTACCAGCTCTTTTCAGGTAGCCCCACGAGCAAGTTTTCCATCGTTGATACCGGGGTGGTCGGCGGAGCAGGGGGTGGGGTCGGAGTAAGCGCCAACCGCACGGTGGATCTCGGCGCGGTACAAATCTATTCCGCCCGTCTCTCCTATCCATTGTTTCGGGACGGCAGCATCCTTGGTTTGAACACAGCTCCCGAAGAAGCCGGCAAGCTGGCCCGGCGGAGGAACCTCGCCTGGACAAGCCGCTTGCGGCGCGAGGACGTCATCGCGCGTATTACCGACGCTTATATCTCCACTGTCTCGGCCGAGAATCGAGCGGGTTTTGCGGAACGCCGGGTCAAGCTCTTGGGACAGCAAGTCGAGGTCACTCAGGAACAAGAAAAACAAGGTTTGACCTTGCCCATCGATCTCAAGCTTGCTCGGAGTCAGCTAAGTGGTGCCCAGACTCTCTCTAAGATCCTTCGTCAACAAGCCGTGGCGGGGAGGATTGAGATGGCCCGCGCTCTGGGCTTTACTTCTCCGGAAGAGCTTCATCTTTCCAGCGCCCTCCCGGAGCCTCCGGAGCCGCCCAGCGCCGAACTGTTACTGGGTAACTCGCTCGATCAACATCCTTCGCTCCAGGTACAAAAGGCCGTCATCGACCAGGCCAAAGCGGATTATCGGCTCGAGCGCTTTCGTCTTTACCCTTCCGTGACTCTACAAGGGTCTGCCGTTCATATCGATGACTTCAGCCCGGGCGGCGCCGAAGTTTACAGCGGCGCGGTCGCGGTCAATGTCCCCATCTTCGATTTCGGGGCGCAAATCTCCACTACTCGCGCCAAACGCTCGAAGTATGAAGCGGAACGGTCCCGGCTCTCCTCGGTCACAGATGATGTGACATTTGAAATCGTTAACATCTACCAAAGCATCTACGTCTTAAGTCAGAACATTCTTTCCCTTCAACAGGAAGTCGCGAAGGCCGATCGAGATTTGCAGGTCACCGCCTCGCAGCAGCAACAAGGTATTACACCACCGCTGACTGCGATCGAGAAAGAGCTCCATCTCATTTCCAAGCGAGACGACTTGGATGGCCTTCAAGTCCGCCGACTCATGCTCTACGCAGCCCTGCAAAAAGCAGCCGGCGGAGCGTGGAAGTGGATTCAATGAAGCAATCCCAGCGGATCGTAAAGAACGCTGTTCTTGGCGTTGCGGCTGGGGTCATTGGTGGGCTGGTCTATCTGGCCACAACCATCGCAATTGCTCGAAACCCCCACATTAGCCTGGCGGAATTCGGCAAATATCAGTGGGTCCTCGCTTTTGCCATGATCGCGCAGCTGGTGGCTGATTCCGGGCTGCCCCGGATGATGATCCGGGAGATCGCGAAGGACCCGGCGTGTGTCGGTAAGATTACCGGGGCGGCTGCCAGCCTGATTTGGGTCATTACTGTGGTGATCGCTCTTGTTGTCGGGGTTGTCGCCCTCTTTCTGCCCTTCGGCAATGACATGAAAATCGCCGTCGTCCTGATGAGTCTGGCGACGATGGCCACCTTTCATGGCGCGGGCTATAGCGCAGTCCTGCGGGCGTTCGAGGATAACGAGCTGAACTATCTCGGTTTCATCCTGCAAAAGATTCTCCTCTTCGTTTTCATCCTCATCATGCTGCATCTCAGGACCGGGATGCTTGGCTTTGTCATCGCGCACCTGTTGTCCAACGTGCTCCTGTGGAACTTCTATCACATCCTCGTTTCCAAGTTCTATACCAAGGTCAAGCTCCGGATTGATGTGCCTCTTTGGAAGGAGCTTTTCTTTTCTGCCGTGCCCATGGGTGGCGGCGTCATGCTGCGGCAGCTTGCCATGCAGATTGATATCTTCGTTTTGGGACTAATGACGAATATGCAGACGGTTGGTCTATTCGGCGGTCCCTATCGCCTAAGCTGGTCTTTGCGCACCGTCCCACAAACCCTTTCCTTGCCTCTTTATCCACT
>JBBRRL010000154.1:0-5909 GCA_038200775.1 Nitrospirales bacterium | reverse complement strand
GGACCGGATCCAAGGTCCACGTTTCGCGCAGGCTTGAGGTTGACGGTCGCTTTCTCAGTGACTCCGAGCGGCAGGAGCTTGAGCTCTCCAAACTTCACAGTCCCGTTCACCGCGCCCGACGGAAGCTCGATGGTATAGTCGAAACAACGCTCACCCTGTTTGCCCTGGCCATGCGGCGCGATACACGTTCCCAGATAAATCATGCAATCGTTGACGAAGACGTCCATTGCCGCCTGTTCGTTGACGGTCGAGAGCACGCCCAAGTGCGGCATCATAAAGATGCTGTCCACGGAGAGCTCAGTGAAGCCCAAGGGTTCATAGGCATCCACCATCATCAGCATCGACTGGACGCGGCGAGGCGCGTGGGACAGAATCCCGCCGCTTCCCACAATGAGGTCCAGTTCCATCATATTGATGTGCGACTGCCCGGAGGCTTTCTGGTCAAATACATCCGAGATGGACCGCTCCTGTTGCACACCCTTGAGTCCGGTGGCCAGGGTCTTGTGATGCCCGAGCGCCAATCGCAACGCTTCGCGCGCAATGGCTTGCTCGATTTGCAGCTCATCGAGCGTTTGCGGCACGGTCGTCGGACGGATCATCTTGTTCTTAATGCGGTTCCGCAAGTCCTGCTCATCAATGGAGAAGGGCACCCACCGCAGAATATTCTCCAGTCCGCATTCCGCGAGCACATTTGAGATGCTATAGCTCATTCCGAGGTTGGCCGAGACGGTCCGGTTGAAGATGCCGTGAAAGATTGAGAAGACGTCGGTGGTCGCGCCTCCGATATCGACTCCAATCAGATTGATGCCCTGTTTCTTGGCGATCATTTCCATGATCAGGCCGACGGCCGCCGGCGTCGGCATAATGGGAGCCCCGGCCCATTCAATCAACTTGCGATATCCCGGCGCCTGAGCCATCACATGCTCAAGAAAGAGGTCATGGATCTTATTCCTCGCAGGCACCAAATTCTCCCGCTCCATGGTCGGGCGTAAATTATCCGTCACTGTGAGGGCGGTCTTCTTGCCGAGGATTTCGCTGATCCGACCTCGCGCCTCTTTATTGCCGGCATAGATCAGCGGCAGGTTATAGCTCATCCCCAGACGGGGCCGAGGTTCGGCCGCGGCGATATACTCCGCAATTTCGACGACATGTGTGACCGTGCCTCCGTCGGTGCCCCCCGATAACAAAATCATGTCTGGCCGCAGTGACCGAATGCGTTCGATCTTTTCATGTGGGAGGCGGCCGTCGTTCGAGGCCAGCACATCCATGACGATCGCCCCGGCGCCCAATGCGCAGCGTTGCGCGCTTTCCCCCGTCATGCTCTGGACGACACCGGCGACCATCATCTGAAGCCCGCCGCCGGCGCTACTGGTGGAAATATAGATATCCACACCTGTTTTCTCATTCCCGCCAACTCCGCATGGGGTAATGATCTTTTCTCCGTCTAGAATCTTTCGCCCTGAGAGCTCTTCGATCTCGGCGATGGCGTTGAGAACCCCTCGGGTGACATCCTCAAATGGCGCTTCAACAGTCGTCGGCGCCTCGCCACGATAGGTTTGGCGGTATGTATCGCCGACTTTTTCTATCAGGATGGCTTTTGTCGTCGTGCTGCCGCAATCAGTGGCTACGATGGTGCGAAGGGGGGGAGACAGCGGCCTGTCGTTCGAGGTTTCCGCGTCTATGGACAAGGACGCCGCTCTTGCTCACGGGCGTCTATAAGCTCCGCAAGTCTTGATAACGTATCGCGCCGCTCCAGAAGCACCGCAACACGCTCAACATCCCGTTGTGGAAAGACGACATGAAGAATCGGCGTTAGGAAATGGAGGGCCTGGCTGCCAAGAAAATTCATCGGGCCGACGGATTCCAAGAACAGCAAAGCGGGCGTGGCCATACCGCGTTGGACAATCCCGTCGGCTGCGCGCTCAAGTAACGCGATGTCCTCCGGCGCGAGTGGCTCCGCAGGGGCCGTCGCAAAAGCCTGACGCATCTTTGACCGGAGGTCTTTGATTTTGTGAGGAAAAAATCCTTTGGGAAACGAAGCCATTAGTGACTCATAGGAGGCGAGGAATCAATATCAGGATTATAGGGGGCACCCCGGAACAGAGTCAATTTCCAGACGACCCAACAGCAGAACCCGAACCAGCTTGTTGCTCGGCGTGATAGGAACTTCGCACGAGAGGCCCCGACTCCACGTGTCTGAAGCCAAGGGCGAGACCTTCTTCTTTGAACTGCTGAAATTCCGAAGGTTGATAGAACCGCATCACGGGCCAATGGGCCGTCGTGGGCTGAAGGTACTGACCGATAGAGAGAATTGAACAGCCGGCCGCGCGTAGGTCCTGCATGACTCCTCGCACCTCCTCTACCGTCTCTCCCAGACCGACCATCACCCCGGACTTCGTGACTGCGCTTTTCTGCAATGCGGCCTTCAGAACGTTTATTGAGCGCAGGTATCTGCCTTGTGGCCTGACCGACGGGAAGAGTCGCGGGACCGTTTCGATATTGTGATTCAGAATATTGGGCTTGGCTGCTAGAACGGTCTCAAGAGCAGACTCATCGCCCATGAAGTCGGGAATCAGCACTTCGATCGTGCAACTCGGCAGCGACCTGCGGATCGCCATGATCGTCTCCGCAAAGATTACCGCTCCCCCACCCGGGAGCTCATCACGAGTGACGGAGGTGATGACGGCGTGTCTTAGCCCAAGGACCCTCACGGCTTCGGCCACGCGAGCCGGTTCCGCTGTATCCAAGGGTAGCGGACGGCCCGTCGTGACCGAGCAGTAATGGCACCGCCGGGTGCAGATATCGCCCAGGATTAGAAAGGTAGCGGTACGATTATTCCAACACTCCCAGATGTTTGGACAGCGCGCCTCTTCGCAGATCGTGTGAAGCTTGAGACTGCCCGTAAGCCGGCGTATATCCTGGTAGTCAGGGCCCTCGTGGACCTGTACTTTGAACCACGCCGGCAGGCGCGGCCGTTTCATTGCTCCGCTAGGATCGAGTACAGGAATCGGCCGGCCCATAGCTATTTAGGATGCTCCAATTCCGACTTCAACGTCTGGAGGAATTTCGCCGCCCCGGCCCCGTCGATTACACGGTGATCGCATGACAATGTCATTTTCATGCGGCGTCCGATCTCCACCCTTCCCTCACGCGCGACAGCCATCTCTCGAATGGAGCCGACAGCGAGCGCGGCGGCTGCCGGCGGCAGAATAACCGCAATGAAGTTCTCGACGTCATACATGCCAAGATTCGAGATGAGGAACGTGGGGTTACTATACTCGTCCGGTTTCAACTCGCGATTGCGCGTCCGGGTTACTAAGGCTCGCTCCGCCTCGGCAATTTGGGCGAGTGTCTTGCTCCCGCAATCACGCAACACAGGCACGATAAGCCCATCTTCGACTGAGACGGCAATACCGATATCAATGCTGGAGAAAACCTGAATGGCATCTCCCGCAAAGGCGGCGTTCAGCGCGGGATGTTGGCGGAGCGCCCGCGCACAAGAGGCAATAATCAGATGATTAATCGACACAGGCGACTGAGTAGCCTTGGATCCTTCGACAATGCGAAGACCGTCTTTCATGTCTGCTTCTATTGTGACGTAAAAGTGCGGGATCGGCGCCTTGCTTTGCGTCGTGATCCGGACGACAGCCTTTCGCATCTGGGACAAGGGCACGTGCTGAACGCGAGGCTTCGGGGCTGAACCGTTTGTCTCTCGCTTAGGCGGCACCGCCTTTATGTCACGCTCAATAATGCGTCCGCCAGGCCCACTGCCTTTCACTCCCGTGAGATCAATGCCCTGCTCCCGGGCCAACGCCCGCACGCGTGGAGAAACAGCGCCCGAGTCCGCCATTGCACCCGCCCGCCCCGGGTCGGCCGAGACCGACCCTTTCCCCGTGTCACCCGCCCGCCCCGGGTCGGCCGAGACCGACCCTTTCCCCGTGTCACCCGCCCGCCCCGGGTCGGCCGAGACCGACCCTTTCCCCGGAGCACCCGCCCGCCCCGAGTCGGCCGAGACGGGCTCTTTTTCCCGTGGTACAGGCTCTTTTTCCCGACGGAGGCCCTCCTTCCCGGTCGCCTCGGTTTTTTCCGCTGCCGCCTGTTGCGCGGGACCCGGCGAATCTTTTGAGATGGTCTGGATATCTTCATCTGGCTCGGCAATGATGCCGATGAGGGCCCCCGAGGGGACCGTCGATCCTTCTTGTACCAAAATTTTGCGGAGCGTCCCCGAGGCAAAGGCTTCGAGATCCATGACGGCTTTATCAGTCTCGATCTCCGCAAGCACATCTCCGCTTTCGACCCGGTCGCCCTCGGCTTTTCGCCATTTCACCACGACGCCCTCTTCCATCGAATCAGTCAGTTTCGGCATGATGACGCGGCTAGCCATGATTTCGCCTTGATGTGACGTTACTTCCTATAGGAAACTTTATGCACAGCCGCCACTACCCGTTCGACGTCCGGGACTGCAGCGTCCTCCAGGTTGCGGGCGTAGGGCATGGGAACATCGCGGCCGGTCACACGAATGATGGGGCCATCGAGCGAGTCGAAGACCGCGCTGTAGAGGCTTTCGGCAATCTGTGCTCCCAGCCCTGAAAACGGCCACCCCTCTTCCAGAATGACCACCTTGCCGGTCTTCTTGACGGAAGTAGCCAGAGTGTTTAAGTCCAATGGCCGGAGAGTCCTCGGGTCGACGACCTCGACCTGGATGCCCTCTCCCGCGAGCAGCTCAGCTGCTTCCAACGCCACCGACAGCATCTTGGAATAGGCAACGATCGTCACATCGGTGCCCGCGCGCTTGACCTCAGCAGCGCCGAGAGGCAAGAGGTAGTCTCCGTCTTCTACCTCGCCCTTGGTTGGATAAAGTAGTTGCGCCTCAATAAAGATCACCGGGTTGTTGTCCCGTATCGCGGCTTTCAGCAACCCTTTGGCATCGCGAGGAGTGCCGGGGGCCACGACTTTCAGCCCTGGCACATGGCAAAACCACGCCTCAAGACTTTGAGAATGCTGTGCTCCCAATTGATGGGCGGCTGACCCAGGGCCCCGAATGACCATCGGCACGGAGATCTGCCCGCCCGACATGTACCGGATCTTTGCCGCATTGTTGACGATTTGATCCATCGCAAGAATCGCGAAGTTGAAGGTCATCATCTCAACAACGGGACGGAGCCCGACCATCGCTGCGCCTGTCGCGAGACCTGTAAATCCCAATTCAGTTATTGGCGTATCGACGACGCGGCGTGGTCCGAATTCTTCAAGGAAGCCTTTGCTCACCTTAAACGCCCCCTGATAGTGAGCGACATCCTCGCCAATCAGAAAGACGTTTTCGTCGCGGCGCATCTCTTCTCGCAAGGCTTGATTGAGCGCCTCCCGATAGGTGAGAGTCATTACTTCACCTTGCCGGCATTGTCTTCTTCGGAGTAGACATCTTCGAAGAGGGTTTCGATGGCGGGAACGGGGCTTGCTTCGGCAAAGTCCACGGCCTCTTGGATGACCTTGTGAACTTCCTCCTCAAGAATCTTGAAATCCGCCTCGGCGGCGGCTCGCTCGCTTAAGAGTTTGGCCTTGAGGACAAGCAGCGGGTCCCGCTTTTTCGCCTCATCCACCTCGCTCTTTGCTCGATAATGTCCATGGGACGGGTCAGCCATTGAATGCCCGAGGAAGCGGTAGGTCAGCGCCTCAAGGAAATACGGGCGCTTGCTGGTGCGCATCTGGTCAATGGCTTTGCATGCGGCGTCACGCACCGCCAGTACGTCCATGCCATCTACGCACCCGGACTCAATTCCGTAGGCGACGGCATTTTTTGAGACATCGGTGTACAGGGCCACGGAGCGTTCCACCGGCGTCCCCATGCCATAACGGTTGTTCTCGCACACAAACAGGACCGGCAATTTCCACATCGCGGCGAGGTTCAG
>JBBRRL010000153.1:0-5941 GCA_038200775.1 Nitrospirales bacterium | reverse complement strand
CCCGCCAGCAGCGCGCCCTGCCGCGCCCGCTGTACAGCCCCAAGCCCCAAGCTCTCCGCCCTTCTGGCAGCGTCATCCCATTCTTACCGGCTTGGCAGCCGGCGTGGCGGGTTCTTGGATCGGGCATATGCTGTTTGGGGCGAACAACACCCAGGCAGCGCCCAGTGAATCCGGCACGACTGACGGGGCGAATGAGAGTGGCGGCAGTTCGATGTTCATGCTCCTGATTCTCATGCTTTTGGGCGCAGCGGCAGTTTATTACTTCATGAAGGTCCGACGCAGCCCGAGCACGACACCTGCGTATGCCGGCCTCATGCGAAACTCGTCGGGCGATAGCGGCCTGGGTGGCAGCTCTGTCTTGCCGGAGCCTGTCATAGAAGCGTCTCCAGTGTCTCGAGGGGGTTTCATGAGCCCGCAACAGGTTGCTATTCCGATCACTACAGTAGACCAGGACCGCTTCAAGGAGATTCTGCGCGATGTGCAGGCCGCTTGGTCTCGGCAGGACTTGGATGTCTTGAAACGTCTGGCAACGCCGGAAGTGCTCCACTATTTCAGCACCGCCTTGAGCGAGAACGCCAGTAAAGATATGGAAAATCATGTGGAAGACCTTCGTGTACTGAGCGCCGAGGTTCAAGAATCCTGGACCGAGGATGCGACCGATTATGCGACGGTGCTGTTTCGATGGTCAGCGCGTGATTACTCCACATCCCTTAGTAAACAGCGTGGCGAGCCCGGCTACTTGGCTGAAGGGAACAATCAGACACCGACAGAGACGTCCGAAGCCTGGACCTTTATGCGCTACCAGGGCGGCAAATGGTTGCTGTCGGCCGTCCAGCAGACCGACTGAGTGTTATCCAGCCTTGGCCGGCACGAAGACCAACGCCGCTGAATTAATGCAATAGCGTAAACCGGTCGGTGGGGGGCCATCGTCGAAGACATGGCCTTGGTGGCCCCCGCATCTCGAACAATGCACTTCGGTTCGCGCCTGGAATAGGCTCCGATCGGTCTTTTTGCCAAGGGCGGACTCCGAGATGGGCTTCCAAAAGCTCGGCCAGCCGGTATGGCTCTCATACTTGTGCTCCGAAGAAAACAGCGGCAACCGGCAGCCCGCGCATTCATAGAGTCCCGCCGCTTTATTCGCGTTATACGGATTCTGAAATGGCTTCTCGGTGCCATGCTGGCGTAATACGTGAAACTGTTCGGCTGTGAGCAGTGCCCGCCACTCGGCGTCGGTTTTCACAACCTCATATACTTTCGCGGTCTCCTTGGCCATCTCGATGTCTCCTTTACAGCCAACAAGCTCCCAGGCTTGTGGCCGCCCTTGATACGTTTACGGGACGGCCTGCGTATTGGTTTTGTTTTTTTCTGTAATACTGTAATTTTAAGACATTCAACGGTTGAAAAAGAAGGGTACCGAGCAACATGAACACTCGTACGGCTCTGTGCGTTCTGTCTCTGATTCTTTTGTCCACACCAGCTTCTGCAGAAAACCCCACCCCCTTGGTGAAGGAGCCACGCTCCATGCCAGCAGAAAAGCCAGGACCAGAGCAAAGCATTCCGACTGATGCCACCTATACTGCTAAAGACTATACCTTCACCGGCCCGGATGAGATTCCTGCGGGGTGGATCACCACCAAATTGGTCAATGGCGGAGACGACCTGCATCAGATGCAATTTCTCAAACTACCCGAGGGCAGGAACGTCCAGGATTTCGCGGCTGAGGTTACCGGTAATTATAAACGACTGCCTCATTGGGTGCATCGCCAAGGCGGCCCCAATAGCGTGATTCCGGGCGCAGCTGCGGCGGCGACGGTCCATCTTGATCCCGGCAATTATGTCCTCATCTGTGGAATACCGGATCGCCGGGGAGTACCGCATGTGGCGCTGGGCATGCTCAAAGCTGTACGCGTCACGACCGGGCCACCGAACACAGCGGACCCGCCGCATGCCGAGGTCACGATCACGGAAGAGGACTTCAGCTTCCATGTTTCCAAGCCTCTACGGGCCGGCAGGAGAACAGTCCGGGTGGTAAATAATGGCAATCAAGCGCACGAAGTGGTAGTGGTGCAACTGACCCGCCGGGCTACGGTCAACACTTTTCTCGATGACTTCCAACCGGGAATCGTGACATCGACATTGGGAAAACCGGTGGGGGGAATGGTGGGCCTGGAACCGGGTGGAGATGGGTTCTTCACAATCGATTTCGTGCCGGGTCGGTATGGCTTGATCTGCTTTCTCCCTGATCTCTCGAGGGGGGCCCCTCATTTTACACGGGGCATGCTCATGGACATCAACGTGGACTAAGCTTTTGAAGCACGACTCCCATCAGGGAACCGAGTATCGGGTCGGAATCATCTCCGACACGCATGGCCTGATGCGGCCTGGGGCCGTGGCCGCCTTGCACGGCTCCGATATCATCATTCACGCGGGGGACATCGGGGAGTCGTCGGTGCTGGAAACTCTCGCGCGTATTGCGCCGGTGTTGGCGGTACGGGGCAACAACGATCACGGCGCATGGGCTGAGAATCTTCCAGAATTTCGGATCGTCACGGCCGCGGGCGAATTGTTGTGCGTCCTGCATAACGTGACGGATCTGGAGGGTGTGGCGAAGGTTAGCGGCTCTGTGAAATGGACGGCGGTCATTGCCGGCCATTCTCATTGACCCTTGGTTCAAGAACGAGAAGGAGTGCTGTTCATCAATCCCGGCAGCGCCGGTCCAAGACGCTTCCGGTTGCCGACGACGATCGCGCGTCTTACCATACGCGACGGGGAGCTCACGGCCACCATCATTGGGATAGAACCTTCGTAGCTTCCCCTAAGCTCATCTGATAATCTGCGATACATGGAGCACGTCTTGCCGCGGTTTCCTGCTCTCGTCCTGGGATCTGTCTTCTTCCTGCCATATCTCGCTCTTGCGGATTTCACTGGCGAAGTCGTCCGGGTCATCGACGGGGACAGGATCGAGGTATGGCATGACGGGCGACCTGAACGCATTCGATTGTCCGGTATCGACGCGCCCGAGAAGGGCCAGCCCTTCGGCAAGGAGGCGAAGCAGTTCACCGCCGCGGTGGCCTTGCACAAGGCAGTCACCGTTAAAGTGCGGGGACGCGATTCGTATGGTCGCATCATGGGACAAGTCGTGCTTCCCGATGGGATAACCCTCAATCACGAATTGATTAAGCAAGGGCTTGCCTGGCAGTACCGGCGATCATCACAAGATGGTATACTCGCTGCGATGGAGGCCGCGGCGCGTGAGTCTAAGCGCGGCCTGTGGGTGGATCCCCGGGCAATTCCGCCCTGGGAGTGGCGGCGGACAAGTCATTCCCGCCAGAGTCCGTTACACGATAACGGGGAGTGAATGGGACTATGCCTCTTTTTGAATACATCTGCCAAGAATGCCAGCATCGTTTTGAAGCGATAAGCCGTAGCTCCGCGCCGCCGAAATGCCCATCGTGTGACGCGAACAAGGTAGAGAAGCAGTTCTCGGCGTTTGCCGTCGGCGGGCCGAATGATATCGCGAGCTCTTTCAGCCCAGGTGCATGCGGGTCCTGTGGCGACCCCCGCGGTCCGGGCGCCTGCTCAACAAATTAGCGCTCTTATTCGCGTCCTCCCCACCCACAAGACCGGCGGAATCAGCTCCGTCGTGGCCAAAGCCGACGTCGTTCTCGGGAGTCGCTGCCGTTCTCATTTGCACCTAAGAGATTACATTCTAGGAGAACCCAGCCGATCCAGCATCTTCTTGATTGCCACCATCTGGCTGCCGCTTTTCGTATGGTAGCCTGCATCGTCATAGCCCCACCAGTCCCAGCATGCATTGGGATTGATGATATATTTCCACGTCCAAAACACCTTCCAGTTCCAGCCGAACCGCGCGATGGTTTGCGGGTACAGGACGATAATATTATTGGTATCGGCCGGTTCGTTATAACCCGCCTTCTTATAAAATCGATCACCGACGGCGTCGATGTGTTGGAGACAGCCATGAAGCGCGACATGCACTCTGCATCGGGTTGAGGCGCAAGAAGCGGGAATGTATGCAAACCCGGAATCCCGCATGCTGTGAGAATAGGCATCACCGTCGAGGAACTCTCTCTGATCGAATTCAACGAACCTACCGCTCAATGTATGTGATGGCGGATTGAGAGACTCGTACGTATGCTCAAGCAGGTGTTGAGCCGCATCATAGGAGCAGTTATTAATATACGGGCTTGTGTTTGTGGAGCAGGCGCTCGCCGTCTTGTCCTCTACAATCATGCCATGCCCTGCATGGAGATCATGTTTGTAAGAGATGTTGGCAGCGCTGACATAGTGCCGGTAATACTCGTGAAGCGCAGCCATGACGGGCGGCGTCACGACGGTATCATCTAGGCCCGAAAACAGCCAAACCTTCGACTTCGTCAGGTTAGCGGTATTGTCAATCTTGCCCGAGCGTGCGAGCTGATCCGTTATGGATGTGAGGGCTTTGAGGTCCGGGACGGGGTATAAGGAGTCAGGTTTCATGCAGTTGCGGGTGGCCCTCACCGCGCTGCCTTCTGCACAGTCATACGGCCCGCCGGCAATGACGCCCGCTCCTTTGACCATGCTCGAATAGGCAACGTGGAATTGCACGGCCATATAGGCGCCGGCGGAAATTCCTGATACGGATGTTTGAGACAGGTCCGCATTATAAGAAGGCAGGCTATCGGCCCCAAAAACATGAACCGGAAAGAACGTCGCAAACACCCAGCATGACGCCCGCAAGATTCTATAGAACGAACGTTGTTTCACTGTTTCCAAGCTATAATCTCAATTTCTCTTGAATTCATATTCCTATCGTCTTGGGCCGATCCACGGAGTAAACGCCGGCAAGATCCTGCCCAGTAAAAAGGCCCCTGGATCCAAGACCCAGGGGCCTGAGATGGTGGAGGTGAGGGGAATCGAACCCCTGTCCGAAGACCGTCAGCGAAAGGCCTCTACATGCTTATCTGCCGATTTGGTGTTTCGCTTCCGTCCACGCCCGGCAGCAGGCTTAGAACAGTTGCTAGCCCAGTGTGTCTCGCCCGCCGCCGCTAGGCACCAGCGACAGGCCAGCCCGCAATCGTCGTCCCTTCCCCCGCGCAGGCGACGGAAGAGGGACGTCACCGCTAATTAGGCGGCGAGTGCCATTTCTGTGTTGGCAATTATTTTTTCCGGACTTAACGAGTTCCCGGTTCTCGGCATGCCACCTTGGCCTCATGATCCCCGTCGAAGCCTGTCACCCCCTTTGCTTCATTATAACACGGGGAACGATACTGAAAAAAATGGACGGGCTACGTTGTTTGAGGTCATGCTCTGGGCCGCACACCATCGCCCCTAAAAAGGCAGCCTGTCCCTCTTACCGCTTGCTGACCTTCATCGCCCGCTGCACTTCGCGCCGCGACTCCCGATTCTTGATGTCCTCTCGACGGTCGTATTCGTGCTTTCCTTTGCCGAGCCCGATTTCGATCTTTGCTTTTCCCGCCGCCGTGAAATACAGTCTGAGCGGCACCAGCGTCAGACCTTTCTGCTGGGTCCGGCCCATGAGTTTATTGATCTGGCGTCGATGCAAGAGCAGCTTTCGCGGCCGCAGCGGGTCATGGTTCATGATGTTGCCGTGGCTATATGGACTGATGTGGCAATTATGTAGGATGATCTCGGTTCCGTCGACGCGCGCGAAACTGTCTCTCAGATTGACCAGGCCCTCGCGAATGGCCTTGACCTCCGTGCCATGAAGCGCCATTCCGGCTTCGTATCGCTCCTCAATGTGGTAATCGTGAAAGGCCTTGCGGTTCGTGGCCACCACCTTTTCGGCCTTGTCGCCTTTACCGGCTGCCATACGTAAGTCCTCTTAAAAGCAAGGTAACACTTGTTCTACCCCTATTCAAGCGACACACAATGCGCTTGACCTGTACGTCAGAGCGAACTAAGATGCGCCGGCATGTCT